>JAUWMN010000261.1 GCA_030613165.1 Desulfobacterales bacterium | reverse complement strand
CCCAAGAAGGGATCTCCGGTATAGTAAGAACCGAAAACAGCGAAAAACGCCCCCGTGAGCATCATCCCTTCAAGGGCGAAATTGATGACTCCCGATCGCTCAGAGACCAATCCTCCCAACGCCGCTAAAAGGAGAGGCATGGTCTTGGCTATAGTTGCATTGAGTAAGAAAAGTTCCATCTCTTTTTTCTACTTCGAAATTCCTCTAACTTCTAACCCTTACGAGATCATTTTTTGAATGTACCCAGTTCCAGCGTCCGTACAATATATTTCCCAGATACAATAAACACCAGCGCCGCTTCTATGATAAGGGTAATGTTGGGAGAAATATCTGCATAGAGTTGAAAATACCGATCAGCACTCCTTAAGGAGGCAAGGAATACAGACGCAACAACAAGACCCACAGGATGACACTTCGAAAGAAAGGCTGCGGCCAGCCCGTCGTAACCGTATCCTGAAAAAGATCCCGCGTAAAAGGTTCTATGAACTCCGGTCAGGTCAATAGCGCCTCCCAGACCGGCCACCATTCCGCCAATGACCATCAATCGCACATAATAATATTTATAATCAATTCCGGCGTATGTCGCTGCATCCCGGCTTTCCCCGATAATACGGACCTCGTATCCTTGAGGTTTGTTTTTCATGTACCATCCGTAGAAAACACAAAGGCCGACAGCAAAGAAAATACCGGGCGAAAGGATGGTGGCGCCTCCGGCAATTGTCAGCGATGGAAGGGAGGCATTTTCTGCAATCTTCGCCGTTCTCGCCATCCCGTACCCAGCAGAAAACGGTCCACGGACTAAAAAATCAACAAGATAAAGGGCCACATAGTTCAACATAATGGTTGTGACCACTTCATGCACCTTACGTTTGACTTTAATAATCCCTGCTACCCATCCCCATACCGCCCCCACAGCAATTCCTGCAGCAACAGCAAAAATAAGTGGCAGGGGCGCCGGCAACCCCTTTAGATAGATCCCGACAAGTGCGGCGGTTAGTCCGCCAAGATAGATCTGTCCCTCGCCGCCAACATTAAACAGCCCACCCTTCAGAGGAATTGCTACCGCAAGGGCTGCAAACAGGATGAGCGTGCTCTTATTCAATGTGATTGCAAGGTTATTCAAGTTCATAAAAGCGCCAGACCAATAGGCCGACATAGTCTTGAGCGGCGAAATACCCACAGCTAAAGAAGTAAGCGAAGCTACCGCGATACCAATTATAACGATCTGAAAGAAATAACCAAGAGGTGATATGCAACGGTTTAAGAAGCTCAAAAAGTCCCCCTTGTCATATGCATGCCGACAGAACTTCTGGTGGCCTTTTCTTTTTCGACTTCATAAACCATAGAATAATCATACAGCACGCCTATTCTGTCACTTATTTCCAGGATTTCATCCAGATCAGAGGAGATCAACAGGATAGCCAGCCCCTTTTCCTTTCTACGCTGTAGGACCTCATAAAATTCTCTTGTCGCCCGAATATCGAGCCCCCGGGTAGGCTGTTCCATTATGATAAGTTCGGGGAATCCCTCTAACTCTCTTGCGAGCAAAAGTTTTTGGAGATTTCCTCCGGAAAGATACTCTGCCTTTGATAGTTCATCCGGCGCCATGATATGATATTTATCCAGAAGCTGCCGGGTGTCTTTGCATATCTTCGAAAAGTCGAATCGCCTCTTCCTAACAAATGGCTCTGTTTTATGATACCCCAATATCCTGTTCTCTGCTAAAGTAAATAGGGAAATACTCCCTCTGTTTTTACGATCCTCGGGAAGATAGGTTATTCCCAGTCTTCTAATTTGCTCCGTGGTCGATCCCTTAAGAACGGAGCCTTTCCAGGTAATCCTCCCAATATAGTTATGATTTATACCAAAAAGTGCATCTACCAACTCTCTTTGGCCATTCCCGGCAACACCGGTAATGCCAAAGACTTCGCCAGGAAAAATACTGAACGCCACCCGCCCTCGTCCTCTTTGTCCTCCTTGCAGGCTTAAATGAACTTTTAATAATGGAATGCCATCCCTGTCGGATATCGATTTTGAAATATTAGTTACAGCAATTTCTTCGTCTCCGACTATGGCGGTGCTGATTTTCTCAAGATTAAAATCAGCCTTCTCATATTCCGCGACCACTTTTCCCTTACGCATCACATACATTTTATCCGCTATATCGATAAGATCTGAAATCTTGTGAGAGATAAGGACAACTGTTTTCCCCTGTTGCCGAAACAGCGCTATGCCTCGAAAAAAATGCTCTTTTTCAATAGGCGCAAGCATCGAGGTGGGTTCATCAAATACAAGGATTTGGGCTTCATGGTAAATTAAGCGTAGGATTTCAACTTGTTGTTTTTGGCTGGCGCTGAGCGAGTCAACCAGCTCATCTACGAGAAGCTGAAAAGCGAATCTCTCCACAATTTCTTGTATTCTATCCCTTGCTTTCTTATAAGAGATAAACCCCTTCTCTGTTGGTTCATGGCCGAGGATAACATTCTCAAGGACAGTGAATGAAGAAACGAGCTTGAGGTGCTGGTGAACCATGCCAATGCCGGCCCGTATAGCATCAGCGCTTCTTTTGAAACGACAAATCTTTTCATAGATCTTTATGGAACCACGATCGGGCTGAAGCAGACCTGCAAGAATATTCATCAGCGTGGTCTTGCCGGCGCCGTTTTCGCCTGCAATGGCGCATACTTCACCCTCTTTAATCTCAATACTGACCCCATCGTTTGCGACCACATTGCCAAACGATTTATGTATTGAGGTCATTGCTACGGCAACTTGTGTCATTTAAGATTTAAAGCTCCGGAATGTTGAATGCAGTAATCTGATCGGGGCGTGTTGGTATATCTATTATTTGTGTCGGCAAAAGATTCTTCGTCCTGATTATGAAGATCTTCTCCTCCTCTGTAAAATGGTCTTGCGAATATTTCATATCAGATATTCCCACTCCCCCCATGTCGGCCCCTATCCAGAAATGGCCCGCCTTGAAATCTCCCTGTACTATTGATCTTATACCCTCAAACACCGCGCTATCAAACCGTTTTAATGTGCTGGCAAGGATCTTTCCTGGAAGTTGATCGTCCATATCCAGATCTTCATAGATCAGATAGATCCCGGCGTTCTTCTTTACGGCTTCCCCAACCCCCCTGC
>JAUWMN010000241.1 GCA_030613165.1 Desulfobacterales bacterium | reverse complement strand
CCAACCCCCGGGGCAAATACAATCTTTTTGTTTCCGGTCCAGGACTCGTACTCTCCTGTTTTCTTTTGCACTAAAACGGGGATGTCCACATTTCCAAGCATAGGCAGATCATTCAGGCTATCCCCCAGACCGATCGATATGAGAGATCTCCCCTCTTTTTCATACAACTTTCTGAGTATACGTACAGCCTTACCCTTGTCATTATCTCCGATCAAATGGTAAAATCGACCGCCTCTGGTAATTTTCAGGCCCTTGTTCCGAGCAGCCTTCTCCAATACTGTAACCTTGCTTTCCTCTTCCATGAAAAGAAATGGTTCGGAATAATCTCGCATCTGCGCCAATTTTGCCGCGTCGTGACTCAGTCCGGTAAACTCCACCACCTGTGTCAACGACATCTCGGAAAATCCTAAAAGATTAAGACCTGTCTCAGCCTTGATCTCCGCAAAGCATGACTTGATTCTGTTGTACGATACGCCCAATTCTATTACCTTGTAGCCATCATACTCCACAAAAGGGACATCATCGATATCCAGCGTTCCTTTGCTGATGAAAATAGCCGCGCCGTTTTCGGAAATAAATGGGTCTTTCAAGCCAAGTCTTGTCCTGTAATGTTCTATTTCGGGCCTTGTTTTGCTTGAACAGAGGACAAGGGAGATTTTCTCACGCTTGATATATTCCAGGGCCTCTGCGGCATCCGTATACTCATACGTGTCATGATCAAGGAGAGTCCCATCCAGATCCGAAAAAATAATATACAAAGGGTTGTTAAACATTTCCTATATTTTTTCACTCATCTTCTCAAATTTCTTTCTTTTCCTGTCCCACATCTTTATGAGATACCCTTTTTGATCTTCAAACACCTCGGCCTGCTTTTCCACTACCTTTTCAGCCTCGAAAGAACTCATATCCAGCGTCTCCCGAACAAAAGAGGCAACCCTGGCATTATAAAGCGGCGTCACGAGGTCGATCAATTTATTCCGATTCATCGGCCAATAGTGGAATGTCGCTGCAAGCTCATACAAGATGCGTACCCATGTTTCAGTAGGTATGGTAAAGTCACTTGCATCCATTTTAGCGGCCTTTTTAATATCATTGTAGCTCGCAGGGG
This sequence comes from Desulfobacterales bacterium, assembly GCA_030613165.1. Classification (GTDB taxonomy): domain Bacteria; phylum Desulfobacterota; class Desulfobacteria; order Desulfobacterales. The sequence goes on along the minus strand of JAUWMN010000241.1, from coordinate 2,366 downwards.
CAAATATGTCTTTCCAAAAAGGCCGAAATTGTTTGAACCCGATCTTAAAGTTGTAAATCAGCTTATCCAGATCGACCTTGACTTCTTCGGGTTCTGAACAGCCTTCCGCGCCAAATATCTTTACAGGAGCGCTCTTTTTTATCTCTTTCCAACACGGTTCATTCTGTTCCATAAGATGGAATATAGTCCATACCACCTGGCGAAACATGGGGCCGAGATGGACGGCAGGATCCTTGGCGTCGTGTATTTTGACCCCCAGGTTTGCCTGGCAGATCTTGAATCCCTGTACTATTGCCTGGGTCGTCATCCAGATATCGATCCCGAACCGGGCTATCTCAGTATCCCAGACTGTCTGGTTGATATAATACGCGGCCACGTCTTTGGAAAAAGCAAAGTCTCCACCTATCGGCTGGCGGATCCGTTTTCCGTACAAAGCCCGGGTTAAGTTATAGACAACATTGTTGGTTATGGTGCCATCATATTTATGACGGCAATAAACAGGTGTTACATACTGATACCCCTTCTCCAAAACAGGTTGGAGAAGATAGTGAACCCAGTCCGATGTTATGCTCCGGATATCCGAATCCACAACAACGCATGCCTTGACATCCAGCATTACGGCTGCCTCAAAGATGGAACGAAAGGCTGTCCCCTTGCCGCTCGGGCCTCTGTAGATCGAAAGCATTTTTTCTTGCCACGGCTTTAGTTGAAACTCTTTAACCACATCTCTTGTATCGTCTGTTGAGCCCCCGTCTGCGATCATAATAACATTCTTGTGATCCTTGAAATACTTATCCAGCCCATGCGAGACCATCTGCACAACATGAGCGATAGTCTGTTCATTATTATAAGACGGAATCCCGATAAGTATATCAGCGCTTCCAATCTCTTCCAGCCTTTTTAATGCGTACGGTCTCAACGCTGTATAATACATAGAATATCCTTTCTCTCAGTTTTATATGGTCTTGTGATGCGGTGAACAGTTACAAAATTATAGCGCGGTAAGGAGCCGTTCGTGGATGTTGTCAAAACCGCCGTTAGACATGATAAGCACAATATCATCACTACGGAGATTCTTTTCCAAGAACTCAATAATGGCATCGGTATCAGGAAAACAGTGAGCATCTATAGCGCGGGCTTGCAGGTCCGCCGCAAGGAGTTCAGAAGAAAAACGCTCATCCATAGGGATCTTTTCCAACAAGGTTGGCTTTCGGACGCAAACCAAATCCGCGCTATCAAAGGATTGAGCGTATTCTTGTTGGAAAATGTTTCGCCGGCTCGAGTTGCTGCGCGGTTCAAAGACAGCGACAATCCTCTTGTTGAGATAGAACGCGCTAACAGCCCCGATGGTCTCCCTTACCGCGGTCGGATGGTGAGCAAAATCATCGATCACGGTAACCCCGCGCTTTTCTCCGCGTATCTCCTGTCTCCGTTTTACACCTTCAAATGTCTCCAGCCCCTCTGCTATCTGCTGAATGGACAACCCAATATCGTGTGCTATGGCGATCACGGATAGCGCGTTTAAGAGGTTGTGGTTTCCCATAAGGGGCGCTCTGAAACGCCCAAAGGATTCCTCATGTCTCATAACAGTGAATCGCGCCCAGGGCGGCTCAAACGTGAGATCTTTGATACGCCATTCGGCCTTTTCGTTCAAACCATACGTCACGGTACGACATGACCCTTCCCGTATCAGATCCATGACAGGAGGGTAATGATTGCAAGCCGCCAGCAAACTCGCCTCAGGAATGGAAGCGATAAAATGGGCAAAGGCCTCTTTGACATGACTGAGATCCCGATAAATATCCGCATGGTCAAATTCTATGCTGGTAATGATTGCGCGTGAAGGCGTATAGTGTAAAAATTTTGGGCCCTTGTCAAAAAAAGCCGTATCGTACTCATCCCCTTCCACAACAAAATAGGGACCACTCCCTGTCTTATAATTACGACCAAAATTCTTGAGAATACCGCCGATCATAAAACCCGGACCGAGTCCTGCCGACTCCAGGACCCATGCCAGCAGGGACGCCGTGGTGGTCTTACCATGTGTGCCCGCCACTACCAATTGCTTCTTGTCCTGAACGAAAAACTGTTTCAAGGCTTGGGGGAAAGATAGGTACGGCAGGTCCATTTCAAACATCCCGACAATCTCGGGGTTGTCCCTTGAAACCGCGTTTCCCACCACTACAAGGTCAGGACGGTGTGAAAGGTTCTCCGGCCGAAAACCTTCCATAATTTTGATCCCCCGCCCTTCAAGAAAGGTACTCATCGGAGGATAGACACGATGATCCGACCCGCTCACCTGAAATCCGGCCTCCTTAAACATGCCGGCAAGAGCGCCCATGCCCGTGCCGCAAACAGCAATAAGA
>JAUWMN010000184.1 GCA_030613165.1 Desulfobacterales bacterium | reverse complement strand
TAACCCGCAACTCGTAACCCGCAACTCGTAACCCGCAACACTATTATACCCCCCGGCTCAATTTATCAACTGGTTTTTCAGATTCGTCCGCCCCGTAAAGGCCAGACTTGCAACCTGATAGCGGCTATTTTTTACCATAGTCCAAAATAGCCTTGACTATTTTGTAGTACGGGTCAATATAGCCATGTATGCTATACTATTCGCATGTACTATGAGGCTATCCGAATCGAATAATGTTTCTTACGGATAACATCGCGGACCTGGTAGAGTAATTTCATGAGGCGAACTCGCTTTCTGTTTTATTGTTTTCAATATCATATCAAAGATTGACATAATATATTAAATTTGTAATAATTTTTGCAATGTAAAGTGGCGTTTTCCGTATTATAATACGGAACATGGTCCTTATAATTTATGTTCGGCAGGAGAGAAAATGACAAGAATAGAGGAAAATTATCAACGTATCACGGATGACAGGCGTTCATTCGATATCCGCTTCTGGCAATCTCAAGGTGATCGTGCTATCTTTGAGGCAGTATCGGATATGCTACATGACTATTTTTTGATTAGAGGTAAAAATGCTAACGAGTTCCGACTTCAGAGAACTGTTGAATCTTTTCAAAAAGCATAAAATTCGCTATCTTGTTGTGGGTGGCTATGCGGTAATGAAATATAGCGAGCCACGGTTTACGAAAGATTTGGACTTGTGGATAGCAACCGATCCTGAGAATGCAAATTCGGTATATGTCGCATTAAAGGAATTTGGCGCACCACTGGCAAACCTTACCGCAAATGACTTCACTCAGCAAGATTACTTCTATCAGATGGGAAGGCCACCCTTGCGGGTTGATATTATGCTGTCTATTCCAGGAGTCAAATTTGAAGTGGCATGGAAGAATCGAAAGATGGTCGAACTGGATGGCCTTGAGATACCGTTCATTTCTAGACCTGACCTGATTCTGGCAAAGAAAGCGAGTGGAAGGCCGCAAGACAAAATCGATATTGAGAAGCTCATAGAAGCCGAACGATTGGATTCACTCGACGAAGAATAGCGCGCCGCTTCGCTCTGCGCCATTCCCGCGAGTGATCCATGCCGTTATGCGCAAATAGTCATCAGAAAATAGAGATTATCGAGAATGAAAATAGACATTGATAAATTGACTGAAAAAGAGCTGATTGATCTTAATCACAAGATTGTGGAAAGGTTAAAATTCTTAGAGTCAATGCGGGCTCACGCCGAAATGCTGGAGTTCAGTGTTGGAGAAAAAGTATGCTTTCATCCTCCTGGTCGTGGTGAGGTGGTTGGGGTATTGGTCAAATACAATAAAAAAACAGTAACGGTTCTAACTGAGGAAGGACAAAAATGGAATGTGTCTCCTCATTTACTTGAGAAGGCAAAAGAATCAAAACGAAAAGTTAAGAAATCAGGCAACGTAATTGAAATTAATCCAAAGGGGTAAGGTGAATTTACCAGGTAAAAAAGCAACCAGAAAAGTGATCAGGGCGTTGGAAGAAGCAAATATCAATATTTCACCAGCGTTATATATTGTCCCTGAAGAGGCAATCTTGATAGTCTTATGAGGAAAAAGTTTAAAGTAGGTCTGGCTTTGGGTGGAGGAGCAGCCCGGGGCTTATCGCATATTGGTATATTAGAGGTTTTTGAAGAGAATAATATACCGATTGATATCATCACAGGCACCAGTATGGGGGCCATCATAGGCGCTATGTATGCGACAGATACAGACATTAGCATTTTGAAAGAAAGGGTTTGTTCCTATCTGGCAAGTGATGTCTTCAAGAGCGCAAAATTCGACTTTTTGAAGGAAAAAGATAACGAGGAAGGCGAAGGCATATTCTATAAATTTTCATCTTTTGTTCGGAAGAGTATTTTCTATACACTTTCCATGACCAGAAAATCCTTCATCTCAGAGGATACCTTTACTAATAATCTGGCTTATCTGATTGAAGATATCAATGTTGAAGACACCAAAATACCTTTTGCCGCCACGTCGGTCAATTTGAATGATGGAGAGGAATTCATCTTCACAAAAGGGGAGCTAAGAAAAGCTGTGGCGGCCAGTTGTGCCTTGCCGGGTATTATATCTCCGGTTTTAGTTGACGATAAGCTTCTTATTGACGGTGGTTGGCTCGACGCTGTTCCTATTGAACCGGCTTTGCAACTGGGAGCCGACGTGGTCATCGGGGTTGATGTCTGCGGAGATATCAATGAAAGCGAAGAACCAAAGTGCGGTCTTGATATAGTGTCCAGGTCGGACGTGGTAACGAGATATGCCCTGGCCAAAGAAAAGATCAAGAAGGCCGACTATGTCATAACGCCGGACGTTGGGGATGCTAACTGGGCGGATTTCAGCAGGGCTGATGAAATTATTACAAAGGGTCGGGAACAAGCCGGATTGCATATAAGCAATATCAAAAAAGTTATCAGGAAGAAGAAGTTTCGACGTTTTTTTAGATGCTCTTAGTTTTTCCGCCCTAAGAGCTCTCTTTTAGCCGGAACAGCCGGATAAATCCCTGCTCCAAGTCGTCTACCCGAACCGGGGAGGGGTTTGGCAGCAACAGGCAGTTTTTTACTCTGAAAGGAGTGTGAGCGTGATGGAAGAAATCAAACGTATAGCCTTGGTGGCTCACGACAACAGGAAAAGAGATTTAATCGAGTGGGTAGAATGGAATTATAAGACATTAATAGACCACAAATTGATATCTACAGGAACAACTGGTCGATTAGTTGAAGAAGTTATTAGAAAAAAACTAAATGAGGAGTATGCACGCCATTTTGAAGTCGTGAAACTGAAATCGGGTCCGTTAGGTGGGGATCAACAGTTGGGAGCGCTGATAGCGGAAGGAAAAGTTGATTTAGTGATATTCTTGTGGGATCCCATGCAACCGCAACCTCATGATGTTGATGTGAAAGCGCTCTTGAGGATATCCGTTTTATACAATATTCCGACTGCATGTAATCGTTCCACAGCAGATTTCATGATTTCATCACCGCTCTTAAATGAGAAGTATGAGCCGATTCTCAACGATTACTCCGGGTATATAGGACGGACCGTACAATATGATTGAGTTGGCATGTACGCACGGCATAGATGACCTGCTCAGGAGGAACTAAAATGAAAAAGATATTTTTTCTACTTTTGATGGGGGTATTCTTCCTAACAGTTCCCGGTATGACTGACACATTCAGATGCGGCACTCACTTGATTTCAGTTGGGGACCATAGCTTTGAAGTATTACGGAATTGCGGTGAGCCTATCATGAAGGAGGTGGTTGGCTACACATTGACGCAAAACCGAAGAAGGGAACTGAAAATGGAACATTGGATATATGGACCGAAAGGAGGATATTATTACCTCTTGGTTTTTGAAGGGTCTGTACTGACTAAAATCACGTCATTTCGTAAGGAATGAGGCTGCCTCATAAGACCATAGGCTGCTTTGAGACCTTTGCGGGCATTGGCTTGGCCGATTGGTGTTGAATGTTGAACTTTTTCTGGATTCTCTTCAAAGACACGAGCCGCCCGTGGCGTGAGGAAGGAGTCAGGAAAGACTTCAGTTTCATCTCTAAGACCCTCGGCTTGACCTCGCTCTCAATAGCAAGCACTCCGTCTGTAATGATTTTCTGGAGAAGCAGTTCTCGGTCCGTCCTCTCCCTTATATTTGCCGCAAAAGGCAAAAAGACGAAATTCGCCAAAATAACACCGTACAAGGTAGAAGTGAGGGCAACCGGAACCGTAGCCAATATGACTGAAGAGTCCCCGATGCCGGCAACCAGACCAATCAGCCCAACCACGCTGCCCACCAAGCCAAAGGCGGGAGCAATTTCCGCCATGGTCCTGAGCACTGTCTCTGATTCATCCCGTCGGATTTTGAAGAAATACATCTCCGTATTCAGAAAATCTCTGACCTGTTCGCTTGTGTAGCCGTCAACCAAGAACCCCAAGGCGCGCCGCAAGAACGTGACAGAAGTCGTCTCCTCATCTTCTTCAAGGGAGAGAATCCCTTTTAGTCTCCTTTTAACAGACAGATCAACTAATATCTCGACTATTTCAGCCGGATCCTTCACACGAGTGCGGTATGAACTCGTCAAAACCTTGTGCACAATTATGAGGCGCTCCATTTGAAAACAGATGAGGGCCGCACCTAATGTGCCCCCAACGACAATCAGCAATGCCGCGATATTGAAATAGAGCCCCATATTTCCGTGAATGACGAATCCCGAGCAAAATAGGATGACGCATATCGCCAGCCCAATGAGGTTCTTGCGTTCCGTGGCCCACCACTTTGACGGGCCGATAAACGGTGCTATGGTTTTCATCACGGAGTTGATCCCCATCTTTATACCTCGCTTTTACGTAATAACTCTGGTTTGCACTATCACAAGGAGAGCTTTGCACAACGCGACATTTTTTCGTCAGGCAAGAAAGGCAAAAATTTTAACCGGAGGAA
>JAUWMN010000281.1 GCA_030613165.1 Desulfobacterales bacterium | reverse complement strand
AAATATCGTGGTAGCCTCTGAAGTTATTAAGTAAACTACGAGTTTATATTAACAGACTATATCAATTAACAGAAATTGCAATAACAATTTGCAGAAGGCTTTTCCAACCCATCAAATCTTTATTGACGCATATGACGTTCTAAGTTATAAATAAATCTTCAATAAATATCTCAAGTTGTGCTTAACTTGCTCTCAAGGAGAGGCCTTTGCATAATGCGACATTTTGCAAAGGCCTCAAGGAGTCTTTATGAACGCTCTCACGATCTTTGTTATTCGCGCTATTGTGGGGATTTTCTCGGCAGTGCTTATGACACGTTTCTTTCATCCTAAATCCGGCATTATCGAAATACTGGGCCTGGCCATCTTTTTGGTTGGATTGGCCTATGTAATGGAGGCGTTTCGGAAAAGGAATAAATGATGTCCAAGCAGATCATCCTTGGAACGGCCGGGCATATTGACCATGGCAAAACAACCCTGGTAAGGGCGCTCACAGGGACCGACACTGATCGCTTAAAAGAAGAAATGCTCCGCGGCATGACTATTGTGCTCGGATTTGCCTCTTTGGATCTCCCCGGTGGGCAACATATCGGCTTTGTGGATGTTCCGGGACATGAAAAGTTTATAAAAACCATGGTGGCCGGCGCGACCGGGATTGATATAGTAGCGCTTATTATCGCGGCCGACGACGGGGTAATGCCACAGACTAAGGAGCATCTCGAAATCTGTGAGCTTCTGAATGTATCCCATGGGCTCGTGATTGTGACAAAGATCGATCTTGTCGACGAGGAATGGCTGGAGCTCGTAATAGACGACATTCAACAATTCCTCAAAGGGACTTTTCTGGAAGACGCTCCGATCTTACCGGTCTCTTCTGTTACGGGTCAGGGCATCCCCGATCTCATCGAAGCATTGGGGAAGTTGTGTGGACAGGTTAAGGGACGCTCTCCTGACGGACTCTTTCGGCTGCCCGTGGACAGGGTCTTCACTATGAAAGGCTTTGGTACTGTAGTAACAGGGACTCTAATTTCAGGGAAGGTATGTGTAGGCGACAATGTGATGATATATCCGGCCGGGATCGGAGCAAAGCTACGCGGAATCCAGGTCCACAACCGGCCTGCTAAAGCATCTACGGCGGGACTTCGGACCGCCATCAACTTTCAGGGGCTTGACAAGGCCGCAATCAATAGGGGCGATGTTGTAGCATCGCCCGATACATTAAAACCAACCTATATGGTGGATGTGTGGTTACGATATTTAAAGAGTGCCGGCAAGCCGCTAAAAACCCGGACAAAAATAAGATTTCATACCGGCACCAAAGAGGTCTTGGGATATGTTGTCCTTCTTGACCGGGAAAAACTACTCCCCGGAGAAAATGCAATAGTTCAATTTCGTCTCAATTCTCCTGTGGTAGTCATTAAAGATGATCGCTTCGTAATCCGCAGCTATTCGTCAATATATACCGTGGGCGGGGGAGCGATAATAGATCCCTTCCCTCGAAAGCACAAACGCGGTAAAATAACAGTAAGGGATATGCAGCCCCTTATTGAGGAGGATATGGAATCGATCATTAATTATCATATGGCAAAATCAGAATTCAAAGGGGTCAGCTTTACGGACCTGATCCTTATGACCAATCAGACTGAAAAGCAACTTATTCAAAAACTTCAGCATCTACTATCCGCAAAAAAAGTAGTTTTGGTGGATCGTGAAAACCGGGTATATATAGACGGCGCCGCCCTTGAAGAGCTGAAAGGGATTACCCAACATATCCTGATGGAATATCATGAGCAACATCCACTTAAAGGGGGAATGTCTAAAGAGGAGCTTAAGTCAAAGCTTCCCGCGAGAGTAACTTCAAAACTCTTTAACCTGTTGGTCGGAGATATGATCAAGGGAAAGATGCTCATGCAGGACAAGGATACCATAAGGCTCGCTTCCCACCAGGTCGCCCTTGAAGGTGATCAATCCAAGATCCGCAAAGAGTTGGAAGAAGCATATCTTAGAAGTGGCCTGCAGCCCCCTTACTTTAAGGATCTGCTCAAATCTATTTCAGGCTCTTCCAAGACCGTCACGGATGTCCTGTTTCATATGCTGGAAGAAGGGGTGCTCATAAAGGTCAAGGAGGATCTTTACTTTCATAAAACCGCAATCGAAAAATTAAAAAATGAGTTTATTGAACATCTTAAGACTCATACTGAGATTACCACGCCGCGATTTAAGGAGATGACAGGGGTGTCCCGGAAGTACACTATTCCCCTGATAGAATATTTTGACTCGATCAAGCTGACTATTCGGATAGGAGACAGCCGAAGGCTCAGAGAACATTGAGGTGAGGAATAAAGTCATGTTTTGGAAAAAATCAGAAAAAGAGGAAAGCGCGGTAAAAGAGACCAACGCGAAAAGGCGTCTTGTCTCGCCCAAGCTGGCTGCCGGAATTGTTATACTAGTTGTCGCTGCATGGGGGATAAGTGCCCTTTTGGGTCTTTTCTCCAGGTCGCCGATAACGCCGGCAACCAAACTGCATGAAGAAAAGTCGGTCATCTCTCCTGTGAAAGAGCTACAACCTTCTGCCGAACATCCCTCTGCGCCTTCTCCTGAAGAACTGGGGACTGTCCCTCCGGAACCCTGGATGGCAACAAAAAAACATCCTGGGAAAGAACTTCATCCTGAGCCTCCCACGCCGCGTAAGGATGAAACCAAGCACAAGGTAAAGGGAATAGCCACGGTCATGGCTGTTATTGAGGTCATGGACCATGAACTAAGTGAGCGATTCTGGGGATGGCATCCGAATGACCTGTTACGATTGACGGATAATGTGGAAAATTA
>JAUWMN010000119.1 GCA_030613165.1 Desulfobacterales bacterium | reverse complement strand
CTTTGCTCTTTGCTCTCCGCTCTCCGCTCTTTCATACTTACATTTTTTATTCATACAGGTAATAAACTGCCCTTTCTTTTTGGTGGATTTTTCTACAAGGTAGGGAGCGCCGCACTCAGGGCACTTTTCAGGGAGGGGTTTGTTCCAGAGGGCAAAATTACACTCCGGATAACGACTGCAACCGTAAAAAACCTTCCCCCGGCGTGACCGGCGTGTTACCAGTTCTCCGTCACATCCGTCTTCCGGACAGCCCACACCGGTACTTTCAGGAGTAGTAGCCTTGTTCGCGTTTAACGACAGGGTATTTTTACAGTCGGTATATCCCGAGCATGCCAAAAATGGTCCATACCGGCCTTCTTTGCGAACCATAGGCTTTCCGCATTTTTCGCATATCTCGTCGGTAACTTCCTCTTTTGGCGATTCGGCTATGCGAATCTCGCCTTTTTCGCCACGGGTAAAATTGCTGGTAAAGGCACACTCGGGGTAAGAGGGACAGGCTAAAAAGGGGCCGTTTTTTCCAACCTTAATCCTTAGTTGCTCTCCGCACGTAGGACATGAAATATCCGTATCAATCCCTTTGTTGTTCTTTTTGGCAATACCGGCATCGACCTGTTTTAAAACCTTCTGAAATGGTCCGTAAAACTCGGTAAGGGCCTCAACCCATCCCTTCTTCCCTTCCGCGATCTCGTCCAGATTCTCTTCCATGTGGGCTGTAAAAGATACGTTCAAGACATCGGGAAAGTTCTCCACCAAAAAATCGGTCACAATAAAGCCTAATTCAGTAGGCCTGAAATATCTCTTTTCAAGACTCGTATAGCCCTTAGCCTGTATCGTGCTGAGTATAGCCGCATAGGTGCTCGGCCTTCCGATCCCGTTTTCCTCAAGCTCTTTGACCAGAGACGCCTCTGAGAATCTGGAGGGAGGCTGGGTAAAATGTTGTTTGGGTACAAGCTCCATGCACTTTAACTGCATTCCCTCATCTAACCGGGGAAGCAGCGTACTCTTTTGACCGTTTTTGTTATTATTACTTTCGGCTGCAACAGTATACAAAGCCATGAATCCATCAAACCCTATGACAGAGCCGGTAGCTAAAAACTCGTGAGAGTCGGCTTTTATGGTCACGCTTGTCTGATCAATTAGGGCTGGATTCATCTGCGATGCCACAAAGCGCTGCCATATCAGCCGGTAAAGCGCAAGCTGCTCCGCAGACAGGAAAGAGGCGACCCTTTCCGGTGTATTCAATGCCGCCGTAGGCCTGATCGCTTCATGGGCGTCCTGTACCTTTTTCCGGTTCTTGTAGAAGACGGGTTTGTTGGGGAGATATTCCTTACCATATTCCTTTTTGATCAGGCCCCGTGCCTCTTCCACAGCCTCCGGCGCAACCCGGGTCGAATCGGTTCGCATATAGGTGATCAACCCCACAGGCTCACCCGGACCCAGATCCACTCCCTCATACAACTGCTGCGCCAACACCATGGTCTTCTTTGCGGAAAAACGCAATCTGTTAATAGCGTCCTGTTGAAGCTTGCTGGTAGTAAATGGAGGATAAGGATATCGCTTGCGTCTCTTTTTTACTACAGCCGTTACCCTAAAGTCGGCTCCTTGCAACGCCTTTACAATCTTTCCCGCCGTTGCTTCATCCGGGATGGTAATCTTCTCGCCCTTTTTTCTGTCGGCAGGAGTTATGATTTTTTTGCCGTCTTCTTTTATCAAACGGGCAGTAAAAGGTGGCGGGTCCTCCCCTTCCAGTCCAGCGGTAATAGACCAGTATTCTTCGGAAACAAATTGCTCTAGCTCTCGCTCCCTCTCACAAACAATCCGCACCGCCACTGATTGTACGCGTCCGGCGCTTAATCCTCGCTTGATCTTTCGCCACAAGATCGGGGATATCTGATAACCAACTAATCGGTCCAGTATTCGCCGTGCCTGCTGGGACTCGAATCGTTCACGGTTAAGGGGCTCAGGAGCAGACATCGCCGCTTTGATCGCGGTTTCGGTCAGTTCGTGAAACAGGACCCGGTGAAAAGTCCTCCCTTTCTTTTTCAGCACCTCGGCAGTATGCCACGCGATCGCCTCCCCTTCCCGGTCCGGGTCAGGCGCCAGATAGATAATATCAGCAGAGTGTGCCGCCTTTTTCAGATTGCGTATTACCTTTTCTTTACCTTGTATCGTCTTATAAACAGGTTTAAAATCATCCTCTATATCAATCCCCAATTCCTTTTGCGGAAGATCCTTGATATGTCCCACGGTTGCTGCCACGTCGAACTTCCGGCCCATATACTTCTTGATTGTACGAACCTTAGTAGGAGACTCTACAACTATCAACTGCTTGCTCATGTTATGTTAGTACCTCAATTTTTGTAATAATAATTAATCACGAAAGCACGAAAGTACGAAAGTACGAAATTTAGTTTACTACTCTTTTTATTTCTAAAGTCGGCTTCGCAAAATTTAGCAATAGACCTACCTTTAAGCCAGTCGCTTAATAATTTTCTTGCTTAATTCCTCAAACTGATGCGTTTCTTTTTCTGCTATCATATATCTCTTTCGTGCTTTCGTACTTTCGTGTTTTCGTGATAAATCTTTTTCAGTTCCAATTAGTCAATCTTCCTAACAAACAACTTCCCCGGCATCTGCTCCGCTACTCCTTTTATCTCCAATTGAAGGAGAATTCCGGACGCCTCGCCGGGATTAAGGGAAAGTTGACGAATAATGGTATCTATATGAATTGGATAAGGGGTCAATGCTTCCAGCACTCTCTTTTCTTCTCCGGAAAGAGCTGCCAAAACGCCCGCATTGTTCGCCTCTTTATTCGCACAAATATTCTGAGGATGCAATATTGGATCAAGCTCTTCAATAATATCCGTCACGTCTTCCACCAATTTAGCGCCCTGCTTGATCAATTGATGGGTGCCGGTACTCTTAAAAGATCGAACGCTTCCCGGTACGGCAAACACTTCTCTGCCCTGTTCCATGGCGCATTGCGCCGTAATCAGGGAGCCGCTGCGTGTCGTCGCCTCTACAATAACCGTCCCAAGGCTCATGCCGCTTATTATACGATTTCGAATCGGAAAGTGGTGAGCCTCCGGCATGGCATGAATCGGAAACTCGGAAATAACCGCGCCCTGTGCGGCAATCTTATGATACAATTTTTTATTTTCCAGAGGATAGATCGTCCCCAGGCCGCATCCAAGAACGGCCACTGTCTTCCCATGCGCCGCTAAAGCCCCCTCATGTGCCGCGGTATCAATTCCACGAGCCATACCGCTTACAATGGTTAAACCAGACTCGACAAGACCGCCGCTCAGTTCTCTGGTCATAGCGATCCCATACTGGGTAGCATGCCGGGAACCGACAATCCCGATAGCCACGCCAAGGCGTGGCATATGCTCTCCGTTAACATAAAGAATCGGCGGTGGATCGTGGATCTGCCTCAAGTAGCCTGGGTATTCATCATCCGCAAACGATATTAAATGGAATCCCCGTTTCTTGACCTCGGCCAACTCTTTTCGTATCCGATCTTCTCCCTTAACTTTCTGAATCCCTGACACCATCCTCGGGCTGACCGTTTCGGCCGCGAACAACTCTTCAGGAGAAGACTTAAAGACATTCTCAGGTGTGCCAAAGCGTGTTAAAAGACGCTTAAACGTCCGATTACCGATACCCGGGACAGACTTAAGCGCTAACCAGTAAAAATATTCCTCCGAGTCTCTATGCATAACCGTATCGGTCCAGCCTCCAGAAATCTGTAGATCTCAGAATAAAGGTCTCATTGCTATAAAGAAAGGGAGAGACTGTCAAGCGCTTTTTGAAAAAGTATAATACGAGACCTCACCGCAAAGGCGCAAAGGACGCAAAGTATCTGAAGGGCCTAAGGTCTGAAATGTTTAGAGTTAAGGTTTTTTATCTGTTCTATGATTGTTTTTGCCGACGGCAAGTTCCACAACTTTAGTTCACTTTAGGCACTTTAGCTCACTTAAAACTTAATAGACCTTAAAACTTTGCGCTCTTTGCGCCTTTGCGGTGACCCATTACACTTACAAGCCCTCAATCTTTCTTAACTTAATCTCCGCATTCTGCGCCGCGGTACTGAAAGGATAATCCTTGACAACACGTGCTAAGTAGACTCGAGCGTTTTGATAATCTTTTAAGGCGAGGGACGAATACCCTGTTTTCAAAAGCGCATCCGGCATCTTATTACCGTCCGGATACTTCTCAATCACTTTTTTGAACGCCCGCAGAGCGGACTGATAATCTTTCATGGCATAATAACATTCTCCGGTCCAGTACTGGCTGTTATCAGCAAGACCGTGTTTCGGATATTTCCCAACGAATTTATTAAAGAGAGCGATTGCCTCTTCATAAAGGCCTTTTTGATACGCGGCATAAGCGCTCTTGTACGCATCCGACGGGCTCAATTTCACGGGTGTGGGAGGGGGATCGGGTTGCGAGTTGCGAGTTACGGGTTGAGAGTCACGGGTTACGGGTTGCGAGTCGCGGGTTACGGGTTGAGGTTCCTCTGATGGGGCCTGAGGGGTCAATTGGGTTTTCAATGCATTGATTTCATTTTCATTAGAATATACTTTCGCCTGTAGTATATAAAGATGGCTATACACCTCTGCCACCTTTTTGTCGTTCTCCGCGCAGGACCGCTCAATCCTCGTCATATCCTCCTTCACGCTATCTATATCAGCCGCTTTTCGCGGTTGAAGACATGAACATCCGCCCATAACAAATATAGAAAGCAACACTAAACCCAAAATCACTTCACGCCTGATCTGTCTGATGTGTAAGAGCATTGGTCCCCCCTGTTGTTCTATAGTCTTAGAGACGATTGTTTTAAAAAAGTACCCAGATTATAATATGTTGTCAAGGTCATATTTTCCCCCCCGCCTTTGACAAAAAACTTCATACGTATATAATGGGGCTGTGTCCATCCAGACATGGCATCTTTTGTCCCAATACCGCGTTCTCCGTCCCGCACTGGCGGGGCTTCGCCTCCGGTAGAAACCTTTGTGCCTGCCCTGTGGAATGCAACGCTATTCCTCTGGGGCGGCCTTGTCTTGAGCCAAAATCTACCATTTCTGGATAGGCACAAGTTGTTTAAAAATATGAAGGAATTGGAGCGCTTAATGAAATTTTTCTTATGCGTGTTGGGAATGGTCATGTTTATAGAGGGGCTCCCCTATCTTGCATTTCCGGACAAGTTAAAAGTATGGCTTGTAAAGATCTCCGAAATTCCAGCCCGTACACTAAGGGTATACGGCTTCCTCATGATGGCCGCGGGACTGGTAGTGGTCTATTGGGCGCAGCGGTAGTTGAAGGGGAGAGGCAACTGTTAATCTCACCGCAAAGACGCAAAGGACGCAAAGGGAAAATTGATATGATAAAAAAAGAAGATATATTTTCAAAAGAAATTGTTGGAGCGGCAATCGAAGTGCATCGCAATCTCGGCCCAGGCCTATTGGAATCAGCCTATGAAGAGTGTCTTTGTCGAGAATTTGCTATTCGCCGATTTGCCTTTGAACGGCAAAAGCCCCTTCCGGTGTCTTACAAAGGTATAAAACTGGATTGTGGATATCGATTGGACGTGGTTTTTGAAGGATTGATAATCTTGGAATTGAAGGCGGTTGGCCGGATTGAGCCAATTCATGAAGCACAACTCTTGACGTATTTAAAGTTGTCAGATTTAAAGCTGGGACTATTGATTAATTTCAATGTTCCCATTTTGAAAAATGGAATAAAAAGAATTGTCAATAATCTTTAAAACTTTGCGCTCTTTGCGTCTTTGCGGTGAAATATTACCTCATGCTGTCTTTAAATGACTTTGATTATCATCTGCCTGAAAAACTGATCGCTCAGCAGCCTGCCGAGCAACGCGACCAGTCTCGCCTTATGGTACTTGACCGCTCCCGCCGCGCGGTTTCCCACCACAGGTTCTCCGATATTG
>JAUWMN010000222.1 GCA_030613165.1 Desulfobacterales bacterium | reverse complement strand
ATGGAATTAACGGAGAGGCGCTTCCATTACAGTCTCGAATCCTGGCTGTTGTTGATATATATGACGCGCTTACGGCTTCTGATCGTCCCTATCGGCGTACCATGCCGGTTGACAAGGCTCTTAATATATTAAAAGAGGAGGCAGGAAAAGAGCGGTTGGCCAAGGACGTTGTGGAGATTTTTATTGAGAAGGAGCTTTATAACGTATGATTGCTTTTCAGAAAATCAGTGAACATCGTATCGTGGAGCCGGCAAGCCCTTTGAGTTCGAAGATAATTTACACATATCGGAAGATCAAGAAGCTCAATTCTCATTTATCATTGATCATTTCACATCTGTCATTTTTTTAATGATAAATGCCCAATGATAGATGATAAATGACAGATGATAAGACCAAGATAAGCTCACACTGTGGATGGAGAGGACTAGTATTATTGAAATGTCCATCAACAAACAAATATTACTGGAGCTGTACGACAAAATTTTTGAGGCGTTCGGCCCACGGCGCTGGTGGCCTGCGGAATCAAGGTTTGAGGTGATCGTGGGAGCTATTTTGACCCAGAACACCGCATGGCGCAACGTGGAAAAGAGCATCGCTCAATTAAAGGCAAAAAACGTCCTTTCGCCAGAGTCCATCTATAATATGCCGGTAAAGGAATTGGCCGCATTGATAAGACCGGCCGGGTATTATAATCTTAAAGCTGAAAGATTGAAGTCTTTCATGCGATTCTTGTACAATGGTTATGGCGGGAACCTGAACAGACTTTTGGGGACCGAGATGGCTGCCCTGCGAAAAGAACTTTTAACGGTAAAAGGGGTCGGGCCGGAAACAGCCGACAGCATCATTCTGTATGCCGCGGAAAAACCTAGTTTTGTTGTGGACACATATACCAACCGGGTTCTTTACAGGCACCATCTGGTCCCGGATGACGCGTCTTATGATATGGTACGTGATTTCTTTATGGATCGTCTTCCACGGAAGACTGCCTTGTATAATGAATACCATGCTCTCTTGGTTTATACGGGAAAGACCTTTTGTTCAAAAACAAAGCCGAAATGCTTGCAGTGTCCTTTGCAAGGATTGAATCAATAAGAAATGAAACAGAAACAAAACAACCAAAAACAGTGGGGTGAGATTGCGAAAAACTTCCTTAGCGCCTATGTTATACTCATCCTCATACTTGCCCTGAATATCGCCGTATTGTTCGTTCTCGGGATTATTGTGATATTTTTCAAAGGAGTAATCGATTATATCGCCTGGATACTGATAGGGGGAATGATCCTTATAGGGATATCCGGTTATCTGTTCTGGAAGAGGATGAAGGAAAGCGGTAAGACGTTCAGGGAGATGATGAAAGACCCTTTGTTTCAGGGAAGAAGTGTAGAAGTCAACCTCCTCGGTGGACTCTTTTCCGTCAAAGTAGGCCGCCCTACCAGCCCCCTCTCCATAGAGGACCTTCCTTCTTCCCGGCCCCAACAGTTGGAAGACCCCAAAACCTCTCGGGCAAGGGAATTAGCGCACCTTGCAACCCTTCTTGACAAGAACTTGATCACTCCACAAGAGTTCTTGCAAGCCAAGGAAGATCTTAAGCGTCCCTCTGAGTAACAGCCTTTTTTACCTCGCCTGTTGACACTATTTAGTTGCATTAACAGTTCAATTCTATTATATATAAAAGCCTTAAATTACGGGGGTCGGGTGTTAAAATCACCAAGTGGACGTTTTGAGACTACCTCTATCTTAAAATAGCTCACACATTCCAAAGAAGGGGAAAGAGGGATGGAGTTAAAAATTGTTGCGGCTGAAAAACTGAAAGAAAAACCCGAGGAGTCGGAGCTTAATTTTGGAACACTCTTTACTGATCACATGTTTAACATGGATTACGGCCCGACAGAAGGGTGGAGCAACGCGCGTATAGAACCGTACGGACCGATCATGATGGACCCGGCAACCATGGTTCTGCATTACGGACAGGCCATTTTTGAAGGTTTAAAGGCTTATCGTACAAAAACCGGAGCCATTCAGCTCTTTCGGCCCGAGGACAATTTTGCGCGCCTAAATATCTCTGCAAAAATGCTCTGTATTCCAGAAATAGATCCGGAGTTTGCACTTGCGGCCTTAAAAAAATTGCTGGCTCTTGAACAGGAGTGGATTCCCAGTCTTGCCGGTACCTCGCTCTACATAAGACCGACGATCGTGGCAATGGATCCATACCTGGGGGTTAGTCCTTCACACACATATCGGTTCTTCATTATCCTGTCGCCGGTGGGCGCTTACTATCCTGAAGGATTCAATCCTGTAAAGATTTTGGTGACTGATAAATATGTGAGGGCTGTGCGCGGTGGTCTGGGGATGGCGAAAACACCGGCCAATTACGCAGCCAGCTTGTATGCGGCCGAGGTGGCAAAGGAAAAAGGATATACACAGGTACTCTGGCTGGACGGCGTTGAACAACGATATATAGAAGAAGTGGGCACCATGAACATCTTTTTTAGAATTGATGACACCTTGGTTACCCCTCCATTACAAGGGAGCATCCTGGCCGGGATCACGCGAGACTCGGTTATTAAGCTGGCAAAACACTGGAATATTCCGGTGGAAGAACGCCTAATAACCATTGATGAGATAATGTCGGCCCACGAAAAAGGGATACTTCAGGAAATATTCGGTTCCGGAACAGCTGCTGTTATTTCCCCGGTCAATGAGCTTGCATGGGGAGATCAAGTCATAACAATAAAAGACGGGAACGTCGGACCAATGGCACAACGTCTTTATAATGAGATTACCGCCATACAATACGGTGAAGCCGAAGATCCTTTTGGGTGGGTTGTGTCCATTGAAGATTGAGCAATATCCAAACGTAAAAGAGATCATAGAATCCTTCTATGAAATGAGCTATTCCATAGCGGCCTTGGAGGGGGTAGCAGCAAAAAGCCTCCCTGCCGAACTTTTTGCAATCCTGGAGAAGATTAAAACCTGTCGAGCAAAAATCCAATGCTGTTTTTTAAAAATTATGACGGACCGGAATATATATAAGAACCGGGAAGGATTGATTTACGATCTGTTCATGTCTCACAAGGATCTGCCCCAGGATTGGAAGTGTTCAGTCTGCGAAGAGATCCTGGACGGCGCCATATTGACAAACAATCTAATTGAAATCCACTCTAATTTTCATGAACCAAAATACAGGGAGATCCATCTCTCCAAAAGAGAATTAAGAGACAAGGCGGTACTGCGGTGTGAAAAAGACCTCCTCTTTATGACTATAGATGACAATCGTTTTGAAGGCGCGCTGAAAATATATTGTTCTGTAAGTACCAGTAATCTTACACGATCTCTTCCACGTTATGCAGTTCGGTGGTGCGGCATCCTTGAAAACAGGGTCTCTAAAAACATACTCGAATATGGTATCAACTCACAAGAGAACACAGATTCAAGCCCTTCCTACTTCTATTACAAACTTGGAGCCCTTGATCTACTAAGCGAGCAACATAAAGAACTTCCTTCAAAACAGGTCGAGGAGGTTCTTAGCAATGCCATGAACGCCTCTCACAAGGAGATCAGGAAGAGAGCATACCAGGTGGGGGCGGAGATTTTTGGGCGGTCTTACTACGAAAAGGGATTGGAAGATCCGAGCTCCACAAATAGAGATTGGATACACCAGGCCATCGCGACAGGTGAAGAATATATTTTCAAAAGAGGACGTCTTAGGAAGGAAAGAAATATAAACCAGCTAAAACTCTTTTAAAAACAGTAACATTTCACCGCAAAGACGCAAAGGCCGCAAAGGAA
>JAUWMN010000067.1 GCA_030613165.1 Desulfobacterales bacterium | reverse complement strand
TTACTGACCTCTCTTTGCAGATTACTTTTGAGGGAACAATAGGCAATGGGGAAGACTTCTCAATTGCCGCTGGAACGATAGATCTTAACGAGCCACTACATTTTACCTTCTGGAATTCATCTGATGAGAAATCTGTCTATGATAGTACACTTGATCAGTGGGTATTGGCGCCAAACTCCGCGGCTTGGCCTTATGATTTTATTATAGCTTTTACCGGAGAGAATCCGGATCAGCTGAACAATTATTCTCGGGGTAATTTGCCTCTTGATTATGATTTTTATGGCACACTAAAACCTGTCGCTATTATCGAAAATATTGAACCTGCTACGCACTCCAGGCTTATTCTTCTAACCGATCAAGCATCTGGAAATTACGTAGTGGTTGATTCAGGCCGTTTTCATTGTAGTGATGGAAGTTTTTATCGATTCTTTAACGGAGTACAAAATCAGCAGGATTCTCAAGGCAATTATCAATTAACATCCCTTCTTCCACCACCGGAAGGTATTTACCGTGGCGTGAAGCAACACCATTATTTTTTCAATTATCATTGTATGATATTTAACAACTCTCAAGAATGTTTACATCTCGAAGACCAGCGAAGCGTGCCTGCTGATCTGACTCCAACACCGGTCAACATAAACTTTCCTTCCTACACATATGATTATGTACCACCTGAGTGTTCCAATTGATCGGGGAAACTCCGATTGGAGAAAGGAAGGTAGCTTATGTACATATGTTGGAAACTAAAGGATAGGAATAGACAGATGAGAATTTTAATACAGTTGATATTGGTCGTGTGGGTATCTTTCTTATCGGGGTGTTGCTGGAATGCATATACCAACAAGCCTGTGGCTCAACCTATGCATCAAGTTTCTGAAGCGGTCTCTCGTGCTTCATTTGATATTAAAGACAAGAGGGGGAATCCTGATGTCCTGATGGCGCTGGCCTTTTCCGGGGGAGGAAGTCGGGCGGCATATTTCTCGGCCTCAGCCATGCTCAAGCTCCAGAATGTCTTCAATGATATCGACATACTCAAAGAAGTTGATGTCATTTCCTCCGTGTCGGGCGGCTCTTTGCCTGCGGCGTACTATTGCATAAGCAAAGATTCAAAGGAAGAGAAGGTAAGGTCAAACCGGTATTGGAACGAAGATATCGTAAAAAAGCTTATGTCAGTTGACTATCAGAACAAATGGGTTGGCAATTGGTTCTGGCCATACAACATTCTCCGTTACTGGATCACCGCATATGACCGCTCGGACATAATGGCGCAAACTTTTGAAGACAACCTGTTCGATGTCAGGTTCACAGGATCAGAATTGACGTTCCGAGATTTAAATCCCGAAAGACCCTACCTTATCATAAACGCCACGGATGGCACGGAACATATTGGTCAGGAGAAACATTTCGGCGAGTTATTCACGTTCACTAAAGAGGACTTCAGTGATAAATTGAATTCCGACATCAACAATTACTCAGTGGCACGGGCAGTGATGGCATCCGCTGCCTTTCCAGGCGCGTTTAATTACATGACCTTGAAGGACTATCGGAATCCTCAAGCAAAAAATGACCGTTATCTGCATCTTTTCGACGGAGGAAATGCTGACAACTTAGGGCTAAAAAGCATTAAGAGAATCCTTCTTGCCACGAGAGAAGATAGATACAAGCACTACATCGTAATCCTCATAGATGCTTACAAAGAAACACGAGGAATCGATAGAAACAACTGTGACCCTCGATCATTATTCAGTTACGTGGTGGACTTAAATTTTATGGATACATTTGACGCCTTGCTTAATGCGAATCGAGAGATTTTGCTCGACCAGTTCAAATCGCACACCTTTAACTTGGGAGACAATCAAGCCTATACGTTTGACAATTTAACGTTCTGGCATGTAACCTTTCAAGATATCGACCCAAGAATCGAGGATGATATTGGAACGAATGCAAAATGGCTTAAAGAAGCGCTCAACACGATTCCAACTTCTTTTTGTATTGACGAAAAAGACGCAAAGCGTATTGATAGGGCTGTTGATCTGCTGATTAATCCAGATAATGTGATACTTAAGCGAATCAGGGATATCCTCCTTTTTTCGGCGGGGTAACCGGCTACAGCTTCGCAAGCTACCCCTTATTCGACGCTTTAACAATCCGGATTATGGAGGCAATTTCAAAAAGTCCTCTTTTGCCCAATCTCTGTGTCCCCGATGAGCGGGATTTGTCAACAGGCGAAGATATTAATCCTCAAAATACTCAATGTATTCCTCTGGTTAAAATCTTCGCCTTCCCCCGGTGACGGGACTTACAGCTTGACCTTGGGACAAAATTGGACATTTTGAAACTGCCTCTATGGAGAGAAAATGAGAAGATTCAAAATAATACCTCTATTCTTGATGATCATTCTCCTGGCTGGATGTGGAACCATGAATAACGCTTCCCAGGGAAAGGCGCCGGAAGACATCAGGCATATGTTTATCGGAACATGGGAAGGCAAGCACATGGATGGTGAAGGGCAGTTATTGCATACATGGATACAGAACCGTTCAGCAGATGGAACTTACTCGATTATTTTCTTTCACCATACTGAAGAAGGAATCTACAAATCTACACAGGACGGTAAATGGTGGATCAAAGGCAATAGATTTTACGAAATTGCTTCTGATGCAACGGAAGAGCCTGACGCATACCAATTTGAAATACTCAGTGAAACTGAAATTCGCTTCAGGAGTGTTGTGAGGGATTATGAGTTTGTTGATAAAAGGATAAAGTCTTTTCGGGACCATCCAGGCATTTGGTTCTGATCTACAATTTACTGATCTTTCGCCGGCTCTTACGCCGTTGCCTGGGAAGGCGGCGCGCAGGACCTTTCTTTTTGGTGGTCCTGGACCATCCGCTCTCTTCGTCTTCTACCTCGCCTCCTTTCATCTCGGCATAAGACGCCATGGTCAACTTGGCCTCGAATTCCTGAGAGTCAATCGTGGCAGCGTCATGACGCACGGCAAAGTCGACGATGTCATTGTCGGAGGTAACTACAATAGCACGTTCTCTTTCTTTTGCCGCGATCCGTTTAATAACGTCGTCGGCCAGCTCCCCTTTGCGAGAGAAGATAATGGTTATCCCGCGTTGTCGCGTCTTGCTTTCCGCGAAAGAATTCCCGTACGCGGCATCAAAAACTACTGTAATTTTATGAGGTCTGATTTTTTTGTATTGTGCGAGAAGCTTGAGGAGGCCGTCGCGTCCTTCCTGGGTGCTGATATATTCCATGGCGCTCAGGGTGGAAGATTGGCGAATCAGGTTGTACCCGTCTATCACGATGTGAAGTGCCATATTATTTCCTCACAATTTCATCTATCATCTTATTGCTTCTGATCTTTGCCTCCTCAAGTATTTCTTTGTAATAATCCGCTGAGTCCTCGAAAAAATTTATGAACTCCTCTTTATCTTTTCGCTTTATTATATCCACAAGCTCTTTTCCCGCGGAAAGATAATCTTCTAAGACATTTCCGATCATCTGGTTTTCCATTTGAATGCCGGCATAGAGCTCAGGATCTTGAGAAAAGAGTCGTCCGATCCACCACAGTTCTCCCTTAAATATCGGGGTCGCGTATTCCAGGAGATGTTTCGGGTTTAATTTGTTG
Organism: Desulfobacterales bacterium; assembly: GCA_030613165.1. Taxonomy (GTDB): domain Bacteria; phylum Desulfobacterota; class Desulfobacteria; order Desulfobacterales. Next base: position 3,936 of record JAUWMN010000067.1, on the reverse strand, counting down.
TCCTTGACAACCTTGCTGAGCACCATGGTGTTGAGCGTTCTCAGACATTGTGTCAGCGCCATGAAACGATCGTGTTCCCGGGGGGTGGAAAGGGTTACGGTGATATTATTTTTTGTAAAGGTCTCGGTAAGCCAGGAAAGCCATTTTTCTCCCCGTGCCTGCGTTACAACAACAGTCTGTCCGGAAAGGGTTTCCAGCGATGGGCCGAACAAGGGATGCGTTCCTACCACCTCTCCTTTGAATGCCTTGAGCATTGTCTCCACAGGGAAAACCTTTAGCGAGGTCATATCCATCAAAAGGCTGTCGCGGGGGACCAACGGTCCGATCTTGAGAATAACTTCTTTGGTGACGGCAATAGGCACCGTGATAATGACCACGTCTGAATCTTTAAGCCGCTCTTTGTAGTGGGGCTCATCTTTTCTGCCAAGGGGTTGGACAACATGACCTTGCTCCTCAAAGAATCTTTTAAACAAGGCCCCCATCGGGCCATTACCACCGACAATTGAGATTTTCATATTACAGGATCTCCTTGCAAGCAGGATAAGAACCGAGTACTTTTACAAATCGTGCCTTTGAATTCAGTTCCTCGACGGCTTCTTGTATGGGGTCGTCCTCAATATGTCCGTCCATGTCGATGAAGAAGACATAATCCCATGCCTTTTCCCTTGTGGGCCGCGATTCGATCTTGGTCAGGTTAACCCCGTTTTTTGAAAAAGGTCTCAGTGCATCGTAAAGGACACCAGGCCTATCCTTTAAAGAGAACAATATAGAGGTCTTGCTATGTGATGTTTTTTTGTTGAGGTGTTGTCCTATGACAAAAAACTTGGTGATATTGTTAGCTGAATCCTCTATGTTCCTGTCTATCATTTTTAAGCTATATTCCTTTGCCGCATATTCACTGGCAATGGCAGCGATTTTTTTGTTTGAGGCGGCCTTTTCAGCAGCAACGGCAGAGCTTTGAGTCTCAACCAATTTTACATTTGGAAAGTGCGTATTCAGGTACATACGGCACTGAGCAACGGGTTGCGGGTGTGAGTAAATCGTACGCACATCTTCTCTTTGCCCGGTCAACGATACAAGATTATGAACAACCTTTAACAGAATTTCCGCATTAATTTTCACAGTTGTATGTCGGAACAGATCCAGTGTGGCATTGACTGTTCCTTCCATTGAATTTTCCACCGGCACTACGCCAAAATCAAAGGCCCCTTTTTCAACACCGATAAACACTTCTGAAATATCTCTTTGCGGGACAAGATTGATGGAATGTCCAAAGTGCCGTATAGTAGCGATATAGCTAAACGTCCCTTCCGGCCCGAGGAAACCGACGGATATCGACTCCTGAAGGGCACGCGAAGCTGACATAATTTCCGCGTAGATCCGTCTCAGGGCAACACCACTCAAGGCGCTCTTCCGGTTGGAAGCAGTCATCTTTGCGATAACCTCTTCTTCCCGTTCAGGCTGGTATGCGCTAACGCCCCGCGTCTTCTTGGCCTTTCCGATCTCTTTGGAAATTTCCATTCTCTTGCCCAAAAACTTCAGTAGCTCACGGTCAATCGAATCGATTTTATCTCTTAATTCTTTAAGCTTTGGTTCTTTAGCCAAGGTTAACCATCCTTTTCCCTGCTGCGTCTACAAATGGACGCAATTCCCGCATCATTTGATCAAACTTTTGTGGTTTTAAGGACTGACCTCCATCGCTGAGGGCCTCTTCAGGCCTGGGATGTACCTCCACCATGATACCGTCCGCACCGACGGCAACCGCGGCTTTGGTCAGGGCGCTTACATACTGCCAATAGCCTACCGCATGGCTTGGATCCACTATAATGGGAAGGTGTGTCTTTTCTTTCAATATAGGCACGGCGCTTATATCCAATGTGTTTCTGGAAGCGGTTTCAAATGTCCTTATCCCTCTCTCGCACAGGATAACCTGTTCGTTGCCACCCGCCATAATATATTCCGCGGACATTAACCATTCTTCAATGGTAGTCATCAGCCCTCGTTTTAGAAGGATCGGTTTCTTTATCTTTCCAAGTTCCTTTAAAAGTGAAAAGTTTTGAACGTTTCTGGCCCCCACCTGAAGGATGTCGGCGTAATCGGCAACCATGTCGATGTCCCTTGGATTCATGATCTCGGTAACTATTGGAAGATCGTATCTATCTCTTGCCTCAGCCAATATCTTTAGCCCAAGTTCTTCCAAGCCCTGAAAACTGTAGGGAGAAGACCTCGGCTTAAAAGCCCCGCCCCGCAAAAGGACCGCCCCGTATTTCTTTACAATTTCAGCGCACTCAAGGAGCTGATCCCTGCTTTCTACGGAGCAAGGACCTGCTATAACAACAAAATTATCCCCCCCTATTTGAATACCGTTTATATCAATCACGGTGTCATCCGGATGGAACTCCCTGGAAGCAAGCTTGTAAGGCTTTAAGATAGGGACTACCTTTTCCACATAAGAGAGATTTACAAGATTTTCAACCCTTGTTTTGTCGCCCTCACCACCGATGACCCCTATTACGGTTCGTTCAACACCTTTTGATATATGGGTGGAAAACCCTAAGCCCTCTATCTTTTCTACGATTTGGGCAATACTCTCATCCGTTGCCCCTTTTCCGATTATTACTATCATTGTTGTTGCCTCTCTTATAAACAGTTCATGGGGTGAGGGGGGCCGCTTCTCTTCGGCCTCCAATGTTCTATGACAAAAAAACCGCAGGGGTTATCCCATCTGCGGCTTCTGAGACAAGACATTTGAAAAAATGTCGCGTTTTTCAAAGGTCTCAAGACCTTGGCACCTCTGCCTTACAACTTTACCTTTTTGCCTAACAAACACCGAATGTTGTGTCAAGCCTTTTATGTGTTGATGCCACTTCCGGATGGATACTAAACGGAAATTCGCATACTATCTTCCGCAAGCAGCAGTTTGCCGCTATAGGTCTTTTTACACTGCTCAGCAATATCGACCGGCTCGCATTCCGGATAAAAATGGGTAAGGAGGAGGCTCTTTGCCCCTGCTTCTTCAGCTATCTGACCCGCAAGAGAAGGAGTCAGATGCCCCGGCACCTTGATCTGATCAGGGAGAGCGGATTCACAGATCAGAAGATCCGCGTCCTTAGATAACTTGATAAGATTTTGGCAGAAGTCGGTATCACCGGAATAGACTACTGATTTGCCGTCTGTTGAGGTTATCCTGTACGCGATACTCTGTTCCGTATGAGCCATGGGGAGCGTGTCTATGTGAAAGGTTCCAAAATCTCGGTAGTCAGCCTTATCGTTGTTCATCTCCGTTACTTCTATCAGGTAGGGATCAAGCGTTATCCACTCTCCATACACGCCCTTTAGTCTTTCATAAAACTCAGAAAATCCCTTTGCAGCCACAATCTTAAAAGGTTTTTTCCTGCGATAGGTTTCAGGATATTTCATAGCAAAGAGAAAGGAGCATAGCTCACCCGTGTGGTCCGGATGTAGATGGCTGTAAAAGATATATGGGATCGCTGAAAAATCGACTCCAAGTTCAAGGAGACGTCGAAGAGTTCCCGCTCCTGTGTCAAACAGGAGGTTTTCGCCCGCAATTTTCATGAGTACGGAACAACTGCTTCGCTTCAAAGAGGGAACGCATGTACCGGATCCGACAATTGTTACGTTAATAGACATTTCTTGGTCTTATCATCTGTCATTTATCATCTATCATTGGGCATTTACCCCCGCCACGGCGGGGACAGATGACAAATGTGAAATGATCAATGAGGGTCTTATCAAGTGACCTCTGGAGCGAATTGAAGTCTTTTTACGAAATCATCAATCCTATCGTTTACTGGCCGCCATTCTGATATTTTGGGACTTGTGCTACCTTTGCGCAACCTTGCGAATTTTACCCCTGAACCGGTACGGCTTGCGTGGCGACTGCAATGTGATCTCATGTTTTGTATGTTTTTTGTA
>JAUWMN010000156.1 GCA_030613165.1 Desulfobacterales bacterium | reverse complement strand
AGAAAGGTATCCTGCCTGAAAACAATTTTCGAAAGGCATCCCTTTCTTTAAAAAATGTAGGAACTGAAGCCTTAAACAGCGCTTTTGCGTTAAGAGGCCGCGGTTGTTTTGCCTGTCCGCTTGCGTGCATCAAAAAAGCGGATGTTAAACATCCCGCGTATGAAGGCAAAGGGATGGTCCCGACCTATCTGGCAATTGGGGCTTTGGGAGTTAACTGCGGAGTTGCCGACCTGTCCGCAATCGGCATGGCAAGTATGTTATGCGCTGAAATGGGGCTCGATCCGGTTGCTGCCGGTGGAATGCTGGCCACTGCAATGGAGTTGGTAGAAAAAAAGGTGGTGACACCCGAGGAACTTAAATTTGATCTGCGGTTCGGAAACGCCGACGCAATGCTGCAGGCACTCCGTTTGATCTCTACGAAAAAAGGGCATGCTAAACGCCTGGGCCAGGGTGGGATGGCCCTGGCTGAATCGTTTGAACGACCGGAAATTTTTATGGGCGTAAAGGGCATGCCTTTAACTCCTTTTGATCCTCGCGCTATTCAGGGCATGGGGCTTCATTTTGCCACCTGTAACTATGGCCCCCATCATCTTTATGGCTATACGTTTTTTGACGAACTCCTCAACGCGCACGAGAATCTGGACCCATGGGATATTGAGGAAAAACCGGCATTGGTCAAACGCTATCAGGATATTGCCGCTGTCATGGATTCTCTGGGGTTATGCAACTGGCCTTTGATGGGGCTTAAATTCAACAATTACGTTCCTCTGGTAAATAGTTGTCTTGGGACGAACCACAAAGCGGACGATCTTCTACGTATCGGCGAACGGGTGTGGAACCTGGAAAGAATGTTCAACATGAGCGCTGGATTCAACAGTACCCACGATACCCTTCCTGAGCGATTTACCAAGGAGCCGATTGCTGAAGGCCCAGGTGAGGGGCAAATCAGCCGTATAGAAGAAATGCTTCCTGAATATTATCGTTTACGAGAATGGAACGAAAAAGGGGAACCTTTGCCGGAGACCCTGAAGGCGCTCGAACTGGAGGAACAATAATGCCACGGATAAAAATTGACCATACTAAATGTACCGGATGCAGGCATTGCGAGACGGCATGCTCGCTCAACCACGTGGCAAATACCGTTAATCCAAGGCGTTCCAGGATACGTGTAATGAGAGACGGAAACCGTTTCTATCCGGTAATTGCCGGGCCCTTTGTGGATGCTGCCTGTACCTCAAAACAGTTTATTGTAATAGGCGACCAGACCTATGATATGTGCGCGTTCTGCAGGGCATCGTGCCCGGAAAAACCATATTTCATAGAAGCCGAGACCGGCATCCCGCTTAAATGTGATTTCTGTGGTATACCGCCAAGCCCGTCGTGTGTGCGGTGGTGTAATAGTGGGGCGTTGGAACTGGTAGAAGAATAGTAGAAGAATGAATATCTCACCGCAGAGACGCAGAGTTCGCAGAGAAGATTTTTGTTTGTCGGGAGATACCGACAAACAAAAATAGCTCAGCCCTTTCAGGGCAAGGCTTAAACGCAGCTGTGCCGTCGGGAGTCGTTTTATTCTCTGCGCCCTCTGCGTCTCTGCGGTGAAAAAAAATTATTGTACTCATGAAAACTGATATTTCACATAAGAATCTCGTTGGCGCTGTTATGGTTGTTGGTGGGGGGATCGCTGGGATTCAGGCTGCTATGGATATGGCTGATGCCGGTTTTTATGTCTATTTGGTCGAGAGATCATCGGGCATAGGCGGCATCATGGCGGGCCTGGACAAGACCTTTCCAACCAATGACTGTGCCATCTGAATACTGGCGCCTAAGTTGGTGGAGGCCGGTCGGTCTCCCAACATAGAGATCATCACTAACGCTGAGATTCAAGAAGTCTCGGGCGCCGCGGGCGACTTTCATGTTAAAGTCGCGCGACGCCCCAGGTATGTGGACGAAACAAAGTGCACGGCCTGCGGAGTCTGCTCTCAGTATTGTCCCGTCACAATACCTGATCCCCATAATCAGCACCTATCGAATAGGAAAGCGATTGACATCCTTTACACGCAGGCAGTCCCCGCGGCCTATGCTGTTCACCCTGACTATTGCCTGTTCTTAAACAGACAAGAGTGCAAACAGTGTACACGCGCATGTCAGACGGGCGCCATTAATTTCGATCAAAAGCCCGAGGTTTCCGCCTACCAGGTTGGCGCTGTTATTCTCGCTACAGGCTTTAAGGAGTTTGATCCGGCCCGCATAACCGCATACCATTACAAGGATTCCCCCAATGTCGTTACAGGACTCGAGTTCGAACGTATTTCAAGCGCTTCCGGTCCCTACATGGGAAAAATCTTAAGGCCTTCTGATTTGAAAAAACCACGGAAGCTCGCCTTTATTCAGTGCGCGGGTTCGCGTGACAAGATTTCAGGCAACAGTTACTGCTCATCGGTGTGCTGCAAATACGCGGTGAAAGATGCCATAGTGGCCTTAGAGCACGAGCCGGACCTTGATATTACAATATTCTTTATGGATATGCGGCTGTATGGAAAAGGGCTTGAAACTTTCTATGAACGGGCAAAGGAATCCGGGGTAAAGTTTGTTCGCTCCAGAATTTCCGAGGTCAAACAAGATCCTGATACGGATGATTTGACCGTCAAATATGTTACCGAGGACGGCGCCTTACAGCAGGACACGTTTAACCTCATTGTGCTTCCCATGGGCTTGGACCCGGGCCAAGGAAACTTCGCTCTGGCCAAGGCGACGGGTATTGACCTCAATCCATATGGATTCTGCCGGACGGACCTGTTCTCTCCCGTCGCTACCAGCAGAGAAGGGATATACGTCGCGGGAGGATTTCGAGAACCGATGGCTCTGCCCGAAAGTGTCACGCAGGCCAGCGGAGCCGCGGCATGTTCGGCAGAACTCCTTTCTCCGGCCAGGCGAACACTTATCTCGGAAAAGACCTTTCCGGAAGAGCGATCTATTGAGCAGGAGTCTTTGAGAATCGGGGTATTTGTGTGTAACTGCGGGAAGAATATCGGCGGGGTTGTGGATGTACAGGAAGTCAAAAAGTATGCTGCAACACTTCCCGATGTGGTCATGAGCACAGACAATCTTTACTCATGTTCCGAAGACGCGCAAAGATTAATCAAGGAAAAGATTCTTCAGGAAAAGCTGAACCGTGTTGTTGTCGCGGCGTGTACTCCACGGACCCATGAACCGCTTTTCCAAGAAACCACACGGGAGGCGGGACTCAACAGATGTCTCGTGGAGATGGTAAATATCCGCGACCAATGTTCCTGGGTCCATGCGTATGAAAAAGAGGAAGCTACAAAAAAGGCAAAAGACCTGATTCGGATGGCTGTCGCAAAGGCCGGCCTCATTCAACCACTGGATGAGCCTGTCATAGATGTGAATCCAAAGGGACTCGTCATCGGTGGCGGACTTGCCGGCATGACTGCCGCGCTTTCTCTGGCCAAGCAGGGCTTTGAATGTTATCTGCTTGAAAAGACGGGGCAATTAGGAGGCAATCTCCATAATATCCATTACACCCTGGAGGGGGAAGACCCTCAATCCTATCTTAGGCAGATTGTCGACCAGGTCAAAAATCATAGGTCTATCCATGTTATTACAGACGCTGAAGTGGAAAGCGTCAACGGATTCGTGGGCAATTTCGAGACAGTAATAGCTGTCGGGCAAGGTCCCGACAAAAGAAAAGAGGAATTGCGGCATGGGATTATCATCCTTGCTACCGGAGCTCAGGCCTATGAACCGGATGAATATTTGTACGGCCAGAGCGAACATGTACTGTTGCAGCACGAATTAGAACGACGATTAGCCTCCGGCAGTTTTGTTCCCACCAACCGGGACTCTGTTGTGCTGATACAATGCGTAGGATCTCGGGATGATAAGCATGCGTATTGCAGCAGCATCTGTTGCAGCATGGCAATCAAAAACGCCCTTAAGATCAAAGAAGTCAACCCGTCAACCAATGTCTATATCCTGTACCGGGATATGAGGACATATGGCTTTCATGAAGATTATTATACCCAAGCAAGAGAACAAGGGGTTGTATTCATACGCTATGACAGAAACAACAAACCGGAAGTCACCGAAGTTGACGGAGGGTTGCGGGTGACTGTTAAGGACCCGCTGATCAACAGGGATGTGGTGATCGAGGCCAGGCTGCTGGCGTTAAGCACGGCAATTGTTCCGCAGAAAGATGCAACTTTAGAGCGGGTATTATCAGTACCGCGTTCTGAGGACGGTTTTTACCTCGAGTCACATGTCCAGTTGAAACCGGTCGATTCATACGTTGATGGAATTTTCATATGCGGGATGGCCCAGTTTCCAAAGCCGGTTGACGAGTCAATTGCCCAGGCCAAGGCAGCGGCATCCAAGGCCGCTATACTGCTTGCAAGAGGCTATGTAAAAGCCGAACCGATTGTGTCATCCTGTGACTCAGATACGTGTATTGGATGCGACATCTGTGAATACTTCTGCCCGTACAATGCGATCACCATGGTAAAAAAAGGTAAACGCAAGAAGGCCGAAACCATCGTTGCCGCGTGCAAGGGATGCGGGGTTTGCGCTTCATACTGCCCGACCAAGGCGATTACCATGGGAAGGTTTACGGATGAACAGATTGCCGCGCAGATTGAGGCGTTTGGGAATGAGAATTGAGGGATTGGGTATTCACCGCAGAGACGCAGAGTTCGCAGAGAATATTTTTTAGTTTTTCAATACCGGGAGATACCGGTATTGAAAAAACAATCCCCCTGCGGGGAATCAATCAACTGGCGGTATAGCATAAGCATACGTTTAAGTCTTGCCCTGAAAAGGGCTGAGCTATTTTTGTTTGTCGGTATCTCCCGACAAACAAAAAAATAAAGGTCTTCTCTGCGCCCTCTGCGTCTCTGCGGTGAGATCCAAAATATGCTTTCCAGGTAGCGCAGGACACCTTTTTAGGAATATTATTATGACCAACGAACCTAAAATACTTGGC
>JAUWMN010000176.1 GCA_030613165.1 Desulfobacterales bacterium | reverse complement strand
AAGATCGTTAAGGCCTTCGGAATGGAGTCCTATGAAAAAAAAACGTTTTTCCGAAAAAACACTCAATTATTTTAAACTTGAAATGAAGGCTGTCGTTGCCAGGTCGCTTTCCTCTCCAATCATGGAATTTCTGGGTGGGCTCGGGATTGCTTTTATAATATGGTACGGCGGATCCAATGTTATTTCAGGAACTTCTACGACCGGAACTTTTTTTTCCTTTATGGCTGCGGTATTGATGCTCTATGAACCGGTAAAAAGGATAAGCAAGCTAAACAATACGCTGCAGGAAGGACTGTCTGCTACGGTACGTATTTATGATATCATGGACACAAAATCGGAAGTCCGGGAAAAGGAGAATGCTAAAGATATTCCGCTCGAAAGTCATTCTGTAACGTTTCGCAATGTGTCGTTTAAATATGAGGATGGTCTCGTGCTGAAAAATATAAATCTACACGTGCCCGCAGGGGAGGTTTTAGCGCTTGTGGGAATGAGCGGAGGGGGTAAAACATCCCTTGTCAATCTGATCCCGCGCTTCTACGATATATGCGAAGGCTCGATAATGATCGATGACACAGACATTAGAGATATCAGTCTCGCATCGCTACGCAAGCAGATTGCCATGGTTACGCAAGACACCATCTTGTTTAATGATACTATTCGAAACAATATCGCCTACGGGAACTTGAACGCTTCAGAGGAAGATATCATCCAGGCTGCCAGGGCTGCGTATGCGTACGATTTCATTAAAACCCTCCCTAATGGTTTCGACACAATAGTTGGAGAAATGGGAGCCCGTCTTTCCGGCGGGGAAAAACAGCGGATCTGCATCGCCCGCGCTCTCTTAAAGAACTCCCCTATTCTGATTTTAGATGAAGCGACGTCCGCGCTTGATACAGAGTCAGAGCTTGCTGTGCAGAAGGCCCTCGAAAATCTAATGAAAGGACGCACTACATTTGTAATTGCGCATCGTCTTTCTACTGTCCGTAGCGCAGACAGGATCGTTGTCATCGTAAAGGCAAAGATTGTAGAGGACGGAAGGCACGAAGAACTTCTTGCCGCAAAAGGCGAATATTTCAAGCTTCATGAATTGCAGTTTAAAAACGATCATTGATCATCTCTCATTTATCATTTATCATTTATCATTGAAAATCGGATTGATGCTCGCTTGGGATCTAAGCCTTACAAACAGGGAGTCTTAAATGATAAATGACAGATGTCAAATGACTAATGACAAATGATGCCCCGTATTCTTCATAAATATATTTTAAAAGAACTTTTTCAGTTTTTTGCTATCAGCATTATCACCTTTACCTTTATTTTATTGGTTACAAAGGTGTTTACTTTCGCGGATCTTATCATAAACAAGGGGGTAGCGCCATCCGCGATAGGTCTTTTAATTCTGTATACCCTGCCCTATTCCTTTGTATTTACATTGCCGATTTCCACGCTATTAGCCGTGCTTTTGACCTTCTTGAGACTTACTCATGATAACGAAATGACCGCGATCAAGGCTTCTGGAATCAGCCTTTACCAGGTCCTTCCGCCGGTTTTTGTTCTTACTGTATTTGCTTACCTATGCGCGAGTTATATGACCATCTACGCCATGCCAATGGGGAAACGAGCTTTCAATGAGCTGGTTTATTCAGTGGCACACGAAAGGGCGTATGCTGGAATAAAACCTCGCTATTTCAATGACGACTTTAAAAATATAGTCCTTTACGCCAACGAAATAGATATTTCAGGAAAATTTCTACAAGATATTTTTATTTCGGACAAAAGAGATCCACGGCTCTCAAATACTATTGTTGCTAAAAAAGGGATTATCGTATCCAACCCCGAGCAAAAGAGATTGGCGCTTAAACTGATCGACGGGAGTATTCACTACGATAGTAAAGACATGACGACTTCTGACACTATTTGGTTCAGCAAATATGAATTATCCCTCGATCTGCAACAATTGGTGAAAAACCAGAAAGAAAGAGGAATTAGAGAAAGTGAAATGTCTATTGCAGAACTTATTGCAAAGCTCAAATCATACAAGAGCACGGACATAAAATATAATCTTTACTTAACGGAACTTCACAAAAAATTTGCGTTGCCTCTGTCCTGTATTATTCTCGGCCTGATTGCCGTACCTCTGGGGATGCAGACCAAGGTCTCCGGCTCGCCCGGGGGTATATCATTCGGCCTTGGAATTTTTCTCCTTTATTATATCCTCTTTGCTGCGGGGAAGAGCTTCGATGACTCCGGTATCTATCCCCCCGCGCTGGGGATTTGGTTCCCAAATATATTTCTCGGAGCACTGACAATCTTGATGGTGCGAAAGGCGGCAAGAGAAGAGCCTATACGGTTTTTAGGGCTTTTTAATCGTCTGTCTGAACGCCTTCGCCAATTTGTACGTTCACATTCCCCTTCACCCTAACTCTCAAGGGTAGAGGGAATTATCTCTCCCTGCCCACTCGCTATGCTCCCAGCGGGGGGAGAGGGCCGGGGTGAGGGGGGTGAATAATTACTATGAAAATTATCACGCGATATATAAGCAGAGAATTTCTTAAGTTATTTGCAATTACGTTCCTGGCGTTTGTCATGCTCTATATGCTCGTCGATTTTTTTGAAAAAATCGATGACTTTATTGAAACCAAGACAACCGAATATGCATTAACCTATTTTATATATAAACTCCCTTTTGTGGGTGTACAGATGGCTCCCATGGCAGTTTTGATGTCCACAATTATTACGCTGGGGATATTTTCCAGGAAGCATGAAATTATCGCCATGAAGGCAAATGGGATCAGTTTGTTAAGGATCGGAAGCCCTTTTATTGCCATTGCGCTTATAATCACAATAATAGGCTTTGCTACCAGCGAATTTATCGTTCCCTATGCCAATCGCAAGACAAATACGATATGGAGAAGCCATGTGAAAAAGAAACCACATGAACTCATCTATAAATCCGAACAACTATGGTATAAAGGGGAAAACGCCATCTATAATATCCGAAGTTTCAACAGCAGGACAAACACCTTGGAAGGTGTGATCATCAATCAATTTGACCGCGATTTCAGATTAATCCGTCGCATCCAGGCTCACAGCGCAACCTGGGGAAAAGGTCACTGGTCCTTTCACAATGGGATTGTAAAAGAGAGGGGTAAAAACCGCTCTTACAAGATAACCCAGTTTAAAGAAAAGACTTTCACCCTTGCCGAAACCCCGGATGACTTTAAAGGGGAAGTAAGATATTCAGACGAAATGGGTTTCGCGGAGTTACGCGAATACGCGAAAAAGATCGCCAATGAAGGATACGACGCATGCCGGTATCTGGTTGATATGCATATAAAGCTATCTTTCCCATTTATATGTGTAATACTGAGCCTGATCGGTATTCCGCTTGCTCTCCGCAAAGAGAAGGGGGTCGGCATAGCCACAGGAATCGGGATAAGCCTCGGGATTATTCTACTCTATCTGGTAACATGTGTAATAGCACAAACAATCGGTTATTCAGGAGTCGTACCGCCGATCGTTGCAGCCTGGTTTGCCAATATCCTTTTTGGGACAATTGGTTTGTTCTTACTTGTAAACACGAAACACTAGAAAAATTGGGGAATTGGAGGATTTGAAACGGTGAACACAAAGTCAACAATGCTCTCGCTTCTGTACAATCTCCTTCTTCTCGTAGGGATGGTGCTCTCGCTCCCGATTACCATAGTAAGCGCCCTTACCCTTGAAAAGAGGCAAAAAACCGTGCTAAAACGGCTTGGAATCGGCTTCCGTCCTGCTCGACTTTCTCGCAGACCGATCTGGCTTCATGCTATTTCGGTAGGAGAAATATTATCGGCCATTCCGCTGGCACAATCGATCAAAAGCCGTTTCCCTGATTACCCCCTTGTTGTCTCCGCCTCCACCCACACCGGGTTTAAAATCGCAAAAAAACGATTGGCAAAGACATGCGATGCAGTCTTTTTGTTTCCATACGATTTTATCTGGAGTGTAAAAAGGATTATAAAGGGGATAGATCCTGCTATCTTTATTCTATTTGAGTCGGATATCTGGCCGAACTTCCTATTTGAAATAAGAAAACGTGGGATACCCGCGCTCTTCGTCAATGGAAGGATTTCTCCACGTTCATTCAAGAGGTACAAAAAAATTTCGTTTTTTATGGCGTGGGTATTTTCCAATCTCTCCCGGTTATGCATTCAAACCCAAAAAGACGCGGATCGCTTTGCGGAAATTGGCGCGCCACGAGAAAGAATTGAAGTCACAGGGAATATAAAATTTGACCTGCCCCTTGAGCAAGTGTCGGACGTGGAACAGATGCAGTTAAGGGAATCGCTTGGTATCGCGAAAAATAGCAAGATATTTTTGGCCGGAAGTACTCACACGGGGGAAGAAGAGCTTCTCGCACATCCCCTCAAGGAGTTGAAACAAAGATTTCCCGATTTGGTGACCCTTATTGTGCCAAGGCATCCTGATCGAGCCAAATCTATAAAAAGATTGTTGGCGGACGCAGGTCTTCCCTCAATTTTAAAGACCGCCCTTAAACCCCGCCCCGGCGGGGCTCATGGCATTCCTCCAGAAGTAATTATTGTAGACACCCTTGGGGAACTGAGAAGGCTCTATGCAATCGCTGACACGGTTTTTGTGGGG
>JAUWMN010000077.1 GCA_030613165.1 Desulfobacterales bacterium | reverse complement strand
CCGTCACATCTCTGAACGTCAGAGGATTGAAGATCGGTTCCGCAAAGCCAATGAGTTTAATGAGACCATTATCAAGACCATCCCTCTTGGGATGGATATTCTGGATGAAGAAGGCAATATACTCTATTTAAATGAAAGACTTGAGGCTGTTCTGGGTAAAGATGCGATTGGCAAGACGTGCTGGGCTGTCTACAAAGATAGTGGAGAAAGATGTGAGGGCTGTCCTCTCCCACAGGGTATCGAAATAGGGAAAACACGCTCCAATGAGGTCGATAATATGGCGGGTGGGAGAACGTTTTCGATATCGTATACCGGGATGATGTATCAGAATAAGAAGGCTATTCTGAGAGTTATCGAAGATATTACCGAGCGCAAGGCCCGTGAGGAGGAGTTGCGAGAAAGCGAAAAAAAATATAGTACACTGGTTGAAAACTCCTTGACAGGTATCTATATAGACCAGGATGAAAAGATTGTATTTGCCAACAACAGATTTGCCACGATTTATCGCTACCCAAAAGAAGAGTTGATAGATATCGAGACCTGGAGGCTGGTCCATCCTGAGGACAGGGCCTTGACCGCCGAAATGAGGGCGCGACGACTCAAAGAAGAAGACGCGCCATTAGAGTACGAGGCGAGAGGTCTGACAAGAGATGGCGAAGTCATCTGGATCAGAAGGAGAAACCGACGCATAGAGTACAAGGGCAGGCCTGCGATATTAGGTAATATCGTGGATATAACCGAACAAAGGGAGGCAGAGGAAGAACTCCGAAAGATGAACGAGGAACTCAAGGCTTTTGTCCGTATTGTCTCCCATGACCTGAAAACCCCCATCACTGCGATCCAGGGGTTTTCCTCGCGGCTGCTCAAACAGTATCAAGACACAATGGAAGAGAAGGACGTGCGTTACCTTGAGCAGATCAAGGCGAGCGCCCACCGAATGGAGGTATTTGTCGCTGACCTCCTGGCGTTGTCACGGATCGGCCGGGTGGCCTCCCATTTTGAGGATGTCCCTTCTCTTGAGATCGTAAAAGAGGTGGTCTCAAGTCTGCAAGATAGGCTGGAGAGAAACGGGATAGAGCTCGCCATAGCACACAATTTGCCCACCACCTACTGTGATAGCGAAAGGGTCTACCAGGTTTTTCAGAACCTGCTTGTAAATGCCATCAAGTACATGGGCGATACGGCACACCCTAAAATCAAAATCGGATACGAAGAGGGGAAAGAGTTCCATCAGTTTTATGTAAGTGATAACGGCACCGGGATTGATTCGAAATATCACCGAACAATATTTGAAATGTTCCAGCGGGTGGAAACAATAAGAAAGCTGGGAGACGAGGAAGGGACAGGTTTGGGACTTGCCATTGTAGACAGGGTTGTGCGTAACCACGGTGGCGAGGTGTGGGTCGAATCTGAAAAAGGGAAGGGCGCAACCTTCTACTTTACCTTGTCTAAAAATCTTAATCGCGTTCCCCATCCTTGAGCCCCTGCCCCCTGATCCTGCGCCCCGGCATAGACGGCGGTTTTGCGTAATAAAAATTCGGTTTTGAAATGCTGCCTGACTTTGATGGCTCTATCTGGAAGCAGGTTAAAAAAGAGGCTGACGGAAGCATTCGGGAACTGCCTAGGGCTGATCGCAGGGAGTGATGTGTCAGAAGAAGCTGTCAACGCGGCAAGGACAAATATGATGGGGCTTCATTACGGAAAGAATGTGAGAGTTGAAAAGGCTGACTTCAGAGACTTATCCTCCATTGAAGGGCAGGTCATTGTAACAAACCCTCCTTATGGCATTCGAATGGGGGGAAATGAAAACCTTGAAGCGTTTTACAAGAATCCCGGTGATTTTCTTAAACAGAGATGCAAAGGCTCAGCCGCCTATATTTATTTCGGAGAACGGGAGTACATAAAAAAAATCGGTCTGAAAGCGTCATGGAAAAAACCAATCAAGGCAGGAGGGCTTGACGGCAGACTGGTTAAATACGAGATGTACTGAGGGAAACCCTATAAGGCTGTCCGAGAATTATGATCCTACTGTAAAAGAGTGAGAAACGGCCTAAATTTCCGCACGTTTTCGTTAAATAGGCCTGCTATTCTTCTCAAATTTGCAAAAAAATCTTTGCTCTGTGGCAGAAAAAGAAAAGCTTGGTGTTGACAGGGTATAGACAGCTCAGCTAAGATAATAGTGAATCATCACATTCAATAGAAAGCCACTATAGTCGCGACGCTTTCTCGCTTAACACACACGCCTTATCCCACCCATTCGCTTGACCAAACTATGATTGTGCATGATCATCAACCATTTTTTACAGGAGGGTTGCCATGTGGAAGCACAGCATTACGATGATCTTCATCGCGGCACTATTGGCCGGATGCAGTCCAAAGATCAGCGTACGGATTGATTCAATAGCTGACCAAGTGGAACCCCTTGGAGAAAAAAGGTATGTTCTCTATAGCGCCGTGCAAGGTATATCAGTGGGCGACCTTTATTTTCGCGAACATAGTGGGTATTTTCGAGAAATCTTGAAACAACATGGGTACCTCGAAGTGCGGGATCGGGAGAATGCCGACGTGGCCATCTACTTTGACTATGGGATAAGCGGCGGCAAGGTGATTCATTCCACCTATACGAGGCCTGTGTATGCGACAGTCGGCAGTGAAACAATTGACGTTACAGAGACTTTCACCGATGCATCCGGTAAGACCACGAGCAAGAAGACCAAGTCTATTTTCATACCTTCAAGACAATACGTTGTAGGCACGACCACGGAAAGAAAAAGTTATACTGTCTACACTGCGCATGCAGTACTCGAAGCTAAAGAAATAGAGCATGGGGATAAAACCAACGGCGGGCCAACGCTATGGAGAACAGTCATAACAACTACCAGCAAGTTAGACGATTTGAGACGGCTTATGCCAATACTGGCCGCCGCGTCGGCGCCCTATCTGGGAAAAAACACCAGAGGGATGAAAACAATCGACCTTCGGGAGAATGATGACAGGGTGCTGGAAATGAAGACTATGAGGTGACGATGAAACAAGAAATACATTAAGGTCTCAATTCAGCGAGGCTCACAACGGCTTCTTTGTGCGCTTTTAGAAATAACTGCTCCCCTCCCAGCAGTGTGTGCATAACCGATCGCGTGCCCGGTTCCTGAATCCGGAATACCCGATGCAAAATCTATGGCAACATTGTCGTTTTTTGCGAGCGCGCGACCGCATCTGTACCGAACTGATTCCACATTAATTTGTTCATAACTCGAGGCCGGATAGCCATAATAGACCCACAGAAAAGAGCAAATCTGCATCCTGTCTTCCGGTTTCTTCTTCTGTTCATATCCGTCCGCCGTCATAAAACCGATTTCACCAGGACCAAGATAGCGGTCGATTTCAAAACCGAGATTGGGGAGCGCGCATGTCTCTGATGCTGCCGCGTAAGCGCCGTCTTTCCTGCCGATAACAATAGGGGTCCTTCCTAACTTGTCCCTTGCGGCGTAGATTCCATTTTCCGTAAGCACAAGCATGGAGCACGAACCTTTAATAGATTCCTGCGCGTTCCGTATTCCTTCCTCATAAGATCCTTTATCGCTGATTAGCATTGCGACCAATTCTGTTGGGTTGATCGACCCTCCGCTCGTCTCAGAAAAATGCATTTTTTTGTTGAGCGCGTTGTTCGCAAGCTCCTCTATGTTGTTTATTTTGCCGACAGTGACTATTCCGAAGGTCCCTAAGTGGCTGCCAATAATCAACGGCTGAGCATCATAGTCGCTAATAACTCCAATACCTTTATTCCCATGCAGCGTAGGAAGATCGGATTCGAATTTGGCCCTGAAATAATTGTTTTCAATATTATGAATGGCCCGTGTGTATCCCTCTGCATTCTTTAAAGCAAGACCTCCACGTTTTGTCCCGAGATGAGAATGATAATCTGTCCCGTAAAACAGATCATTAATACAGTCCCCTGTAGAGACAACCCCAAATAACCCCCCCATAAATCAACCCCCCCTTAATGAAAAAATAACCAATACTATAACCACACGAATTTGCCAAATAAAAAGCGTCGAAAAACTTAGGAAACAGGTCTACACTCTTGACAACCGGCATGTTGAAGGGATACTGGAATAATGCAATGGATAAATTCTGACAGAGATTGGAGTAAGCATGGGAACCAACCGGAACATAATAAAATTTGTGCGGAATACATTAGGATGCAAGTGCCCGGATGAGATATTTGACCGGATTGAATGCCGGGATGACGACAGTGACACAGATCCATACACGCGAAGTATAACCCTTGGGGAGCGGTTACTTGTCTATATTTGGGAAACCAATGACCCCTCGCTTGTTGAAGCCAAGCTGCCGGCAATGCTCCTTTGTGGAAAGAATGAGAGAGATAGACGCGGCCTGAACAGATTTCGCGCTGTTATAGCAACTGATGATGTTGATGGCATTGACTCGATCGCCCAAAGGCTGTTCCGAGATTTCAGCGATAAGGACGAAAAAGTGCATCTTCATGTTGTCCCCACGCGCGAGGTTGCCGACTTGGAGAATTAGGCAGCCCGGCGGGACTGTGTTTTTTGTGGAAACCTTTGATTTCCCATATGCTTTATTTTTTCATAGCAGCCCCCTATCGCACACTACAAGAAAATATTAAGTATATCTTCTTGACAATTATTTTGTTTTATGTAGACAATACTATAATTCTATAACTTTTTATTAGTTACTGCCATTCCGACTCCAATATTGAGACCTGCAAAACTGACATCTCTTGCGAAATTTATTATATCCACACCAATATCAACAAAGCTCTACTAACCTATTTTTTTCATTGTTTGCCCACATTATTTGGAATGACAGAAAAACGTTGTTTCGTTAACTCCGTTGCTACTCTGAATGATCGGTTTTTTCTGTTGACCTCTTCACTGACTTCCGTGACAGTTTTGCAAAGGTCTCGTTTGGTCAAACGCAATGGTATATAGCCATATGCGAGAGTAGTTATCATGGATAAAGAATCAAAAAAAGGAGCAATGATATGGGAATGAGACAACCGAATAGGAAGCAATACTTTCTTCTTATTTATATCATTTCGTTGATTTTAATCCTACCTTCGGTCATCCGGGCGGATGTAAACCGCTTGAAATACCGGGCTGAAGGAAACTACTTGGTCGTGGAAGCGTTGGACGACGACCTGATTCACCTCGAATATGGAAGAGGTTCAGGACCTCGCACCGACAGGCCAATTAAAACAACAGATATGGTATGCAATAGAGACGACAATGTCCCTTCTGTAGTGTGTAAAACTGATTTTTCAGGGCCGACAGAGTTTAGTGACAAAGGAAGCGGAGTTATAGAAACCAGAGACATTCGATTAGAAATCAATACAGGCAACCTGTTTGTAACCATAATCGATAAAACAAAAAACAATCTGCAGTTGACCACTATCAGGCCTTTGAATCTTCACCAGGATTTTAAAGGATTGATCGCCACCCGAACCGAGGAACTGGATGTATATGGCCTTGGACAGCAGTTTGTAGAACCGGGAAAAACTGACATTGATTGGGATGGCAGGGTACGTGAAGGAGGAGACTTCGGCAACGTCATGACAGGTTTTAACGGAGGGGCGAATGCGAATACTCAGGTCCCAATCATGTATGAGGTCAATGGGGCAACCTTTGAAAACTACGCGATGTTCCTGGATAACAAATATAAACATAGGTGGGACTTTACTAGCACCTCACAATGGAAAGTGGAGATGTTTGGGGATGAGATAAGGTTTTATATTATGGCCGGCCCTGATTTACAGGATCTAAGAAAGGATTACATGGAACTGGTAGGTCATCCCCTGGTGCCGCCCAAGAAAATGTTTGGATTATGGGTATCCGAATATGGCTATGACGACTGGAATGAATTAGAAGATAAGCTGGACACCTTACGTGAAAAAAAATTTCCTGTGGATGGGTTTGTGCTCGATTTACAATGGTTTGGCGGAATTGATAATTGTTCGGACAATACCCGGATGGGTTCCCTGACATGGGATACTGAGAATTTCCCTAATCCACCGCAGAAGGTCAGTGATTTGAAAAGCAATCACGGCATTGGGATCATGTTGATCGAAGAGGCTTATGTGGGCAAAAATCTTCCTGAATACACTGATCTGAGGAATCGCGGGTATCTGGTGAAAGAAAGGATCGGCAGTGACGAGCCTTTCTACTTGACTGGTGCATGCACACACAACTGCTGGTGGGGAAAGGGAGGGATGATAGATTACACTAATGACGATTGCGGTAACTACTGGCATGACACAAAACGGCAATCTTTGATCAACGTTGGGGTCATTGGTCACTGGACCGACCTTGGAGAACCTGAGTTGTACCCCGCGTTGCACTGCCCTGACACCGGTGGTTATGCTGAAGGCACCGAGGGTGATGCGCACAATATTTTCAACTTCAAGTGGATACGGGGAATTCATAGAGGCTATTTGCGTCACGGTGTCCAACAAAGACCTTTTATCATGTCGCGCTCCGGTGCAGCCGGCATCCAGCGCTTTGGAGCAGCCATGTGGTCAGGAGACATAGCATCCAGGTTGAGTAGCCTGGCTGCGCATGCTGCTAATCAAATGCACATGTCCTTCTCTGGAATCGATTATTATGGTGCGGATATAGGGGGGTTCCACCGTAACCTGGAAGGAGATCTGAATGAGATGTACACTCAATGGTACGGCTATGGAATGATGTTCGACATCCCCGGCAGGCCTCACGTCGAAAATTTGTGTAACTGCAAAGAAACTGCTCCAGACCGAATCGGAGATCTTACGAGCAATCTTGAAAACACTCGATTGCGTTATCAACTGATTCCTTATGTATATTCATTAGCGCATCGTGCTTACCTCTTTGGAGAACCCGTAATGCCGCCTCTGGTTTTTCACTACCAGATAGATGACAATGTGCGGAATATGGGCCATGAAAAAATGATTGGTCGCGACTTATTGGCCGCTATTGTTGCGCAACACGGTGAAACCGAGCGGGATGTGTATCTCCCTGCCGGTACTTGGATTGATTGGCATACAAATCAGAGGATCAACAGCGGAGGTATATGGAAAGCGAACGTACCAGAGTACCGCAATGGCAGATTTACGCTCCCCCTCTACGCCCGTGAAGGAGCGATTATACCCTTGATGTATGTGGATGATAAGACAATAAATGCTATGGGTAAAC
>JAUWMN010000237.1 GCA_030613165.1 Desulfobacterales bacterium | reverse complement strand
TGCCAATATGTTGGAAGGCACGGAAACAATTATTCCTCCGTTTAGGTATACCCTCTCGTCCGGTGATGTAATCTGGCTTAGTGGAAAAGGTCTCCCCCTTCCGGGAGAAGAGATTGAAGATAAAAACTTTTTGATCTTATTGGAAGATATTACCAGGAGAGTGGTTTTAGAGGCCCAGAACAGAAAGTATGCAGCCCGTCTCGAAGAAAAGGTCAGGATAGGAGAAGAGGCGTTAAAGGAAGCCCACGCTCGGTTAATTCAGTCTGAACGGTTGTCGGCAGCAGGGGACTTGGCACGTAAGGTGGCCCATGAGGTCAACAACCCCCTTTCTATAATAAAAAATTATCTAAAAATCTTAGAATTGAAAACCACTAAACAGGGGGATATAGGAGACGAGTTTAACATTATAAGTGAAGAAATAGATCGGGTTGCCTTTATTGTCGGCGAATTGTCGGATTTTTCCCGGCCCGGCATCCAGAAGCCGGAGCCGGTTGATATTAGTACTATTATTTCCAACCTTATCAAAATATCTCATGAGTCGCTACTGGTTCAATCCAATATAACACTTGATTTTCGGAAAGCGTCGTCTTCGCTGGCGATTGTCACAGATAAGAATAAGATAAAACAGATCTTCATCAATCTGATCAAAAACGCTGTTGAAGCTATGCCTAACGGGGGGGGGCTGTTTATTGAAACCCGTTGGGCGTCAAAGAAGAGTCTGGATAAACAACTACAACAACATGCCGCAAGAGGTTTGAGATACGCTGAAATTAGTATTCGAGATGAGGGGAAAGGGATTCCCAAGGAATTAAGATCGCATCTTTTTGAACCCTTTGTAAGTTCCAAAGGAGAGGGACATGCCGGGATAGGACTTTCTATTACTTACAGCATTATTAAGGAGCTACAGGGGATGATTACTTATGAGAGCGAAGAAGGAAAAGGGACGATTTTTAGAATATTTTTGCCTGAAAAGCAATTGGATGATCTCAGGCCCTCAAAAAAATAGATCGCATGGAGAAAACAAAAATGCCTTTTGAACCAAGAATACTAATTATTGATGACGAACCTAAAATGTGCGAGAGCCTCAGAGTATTGCTTGAAGGCTATGGTTATGAAGTGCGTACCGCCCTGGAAGGTAAAAAGGGGATAGAATGTCTGGCCAACGATCTGTTTGCTCTTGTTATTACTGATATGGTAATGCCGGATACCGACGGCTTGGCCATTATGGACTATATCAAGGCCAACTGCCCCGATACATTAGTGATTGTGATGACAGGGCATGTTTCCGTTCAATCCGCGATAGGCGCGTTAAGAAAAGGCGCCTATGATTATCTGGAAAAGCCGTTTGAGCCCGACAAATTGAATGCGATTGTGCAGAGGGCCATGAGTAGGGCTCGTCTGCAACACCAGTTGAAAGAGTCTGAAGATGCATTGCGCGGATCGGAAGAAAAGTACCGTGAGGTAGTAGAAAGTTCTTTGGTGGGGTTCTATATTCGGCAGGGTGACACGATAAAGTTTGTTAATAATACATTTGCAAATATATTCGGATATACGTGCGAGGAATTGTTGCAGACCGACTTTTGGAGATTGGTTCATCCTGATGACATTGAGATGGTCAGAGAGCGTGGAATAAAGCGGATCGAGGGCGAGCCGGCTCCTTCCCAATATGAGGCAAGAGGAATCAGGAAAAACGGTGAAACAATCTGGGTAAACAGAAGAAATATCCGCATAGAGCATGAAGGAAAGCCCGCCATACTGGGGAACATTGTTGACATTACCGAACGCAAACAGATGGAGGAACAACTACTGCAATCTGAGAAGCTCCGGGCTATGGGCGAGATGGCTTCAGGGATTGCCCACGATTTTAATAATATCTTAGCGGCCATTCTCGGCAATACGCATCTGTTGCTTACGACTGTACAAGAGCCCGAATTCCGCAAGCGTTTAAAGAACATAGAAATTGCTGCACATGATGCTTCTCATACGGTGAAGAGACTTCAGTCGTTCACGCGGGTCAGAAAAGACGACAGCGACTTTGAGCGAATCGACATACGAACCCTCATCGATGATGTAATAGACATCACTAAGCCAAAATGGAAAGATCAGCGCCAGGAGAAGGGGATTACTATTGAACTGGTTTCAGACATGAAAGAGGTCCCTCCCGTGGCCGGGTATCCCTCTGAGATCAGGGAAGTGCTTACAAACCTGTTTTTTAATGCCTTGGATGCCATGCCGGATGGAGGGGCTCTTACCCTTAGGACGCGGCATATTTGTGAATGGACTGATTCTGACCCGGAAAAAGAGGGAATTGTAGAGATAATCGTCTCCGACACCGGATGTGGTATGTCTCCGGAAGTGAGGAAGAGAATCTTTGATCCCTTCTTTACCACAAAGGATGTAAATAGTTCAGGCTTAGGTTTAAGCGTTTCTTACGGTATTATAATCCGACATGGGGGAGATATATTGGTAGAGAGTAAGGAGGGAAAGGGCACGACATTTATTATAAGACTCCCTGTATCACTTGATGCCACGGCAAGAGTAGAAAAGAAAATTGAACTGACAAAGTGCATAAAGAAAGCAAGAATATTGGTGATCGAAGATGATATGATGGTAAGCGACGTGTTGGAAGAGATGCTCTCTTCTGTTGGACACGATGTGACTACAGCGCCGAACGGCAGGGAAGGAATCGAACAGTTTAAAAACAGCAGCTTTGATATGGTATTTACGGACCTGGGCATGCCGGAGATGAGTGGTTGGGATGTAGCCAGATTTATTAAAAATACAAGGCCTAATGTGCCTATCGCAATGATTACAGGTTGGGGAGCGGAATTTGATCAAAAACAGCTAAGAGATGCCGGTGTTGATTTAGTCGTTGCAAAGCCGTTCAGTATAGATCGTATAGTACATCTGGTAGATAAGGCTACTGAGCTTAAGGAAGCAACGGCATAATCTGAGACCTTTGCATAACTGCCATTTTTTCGTGATGCGGCGTCAGGTTTCAAATATTAATCCTCACAATACCTAATGTATTCCTCCGGTTAAGATTTTCGCCTTCCTTGCCTGACAAAAAAATGTCGCGTTGTGCAAGGGTCTCAATCTAATACTCCTTTGGCATGTCATCCAACTGGGCCAGTGTAAAAACCGGACCGTCTTTGCATACAAGTTCTTTACCGATATTGCATCGGCCGCACATCCCTATACCGCATTTCATGCGCATTTCAAGCGACATTATTATTTGATCATGGGAGTAACCAAGCTTGTCCAGTACGGGTTGGGTAAACTTGATCATGATCGGCGGGCCGCAAATAATGGCGTATGTGTCCGCGTTACCGGGAGGAGCTTTCTTCTCGGTAATGGTCGGCACGAATCCCACGTTGTATTTCCAGTCCGGATCATCCGTGCTGTCAACGGTGATGTGCATGTTGATGTCGTCACGAGTCTCCCACGCGGCGAGTTCATCTCTGTAAAGGAGCATCCCGGGAGATCGCGCGCCGTATATAACGTCGATGTTTTTGAAATTCGGGCGGTTGGCTGGGTCCAG
>JAUWMN010000104.1 GCA_030613165.1 Desulfobacterales bacterium | reverse complement strand
GCCTCTCGCACGCGATCCGTACAGGAAGACCTCCGCCTCAGGTTCTATGCCGGCTACAATATCGTGGCATCTTTCTAACAGCTTTTTCTCCAGTGTCCCATGGGGCCATTCCGAAAGTCTTTTCATTTTTATTGTCCCCTTTGGTATGTAAAACTACCCCATTTAAAATCTATTAAAATAAAATTTAAAGAAAAATATCATGTTGTTAAAAGGCCTCGTCTTTGTGGACGGCTTGTTATGTAAGATGTTGCAGGTCTTCAAGGTCTTTGTGTCTACCACACGCTCGTTTGTTTGCCTTAAGATCTTCGAGTGAGAGAAAATTAAGCCGCCAACGGATCAAGCACTCAACTTTGGGAGTTCAGAAGTCTCAAGAATTCTTTGAAGTCTGGATGTAGCTCTATCATGGCCATAAACCATTCTCCGCTGTAGTTCAATAGCTTCTATCCGTTCCAGCGGTCCTTTCGACGCCCAGAACTTTTTTTCTTCTTCGATGTCATCTAATGACGAAACAGATATGACCTTCTTGTTGAGTCGTGGGAGTCGATTCATACAACCTCCTAATAGTTTACGTCACGTAACACAAAAATCAGACAATTTTATTAAAGGTATCTAATTGATATCACATTGTTTGCCAAACTGTCGACCCAAATCTTTATCAACACAAGAGCAGGATATGGATCATGAAGCTATCATCGGTCGACACCTCAGAAAACATCACCCTGATGCAGCCGTTCCAAAAAATCCTCCACGGGCAGAACATCTATGCCGTCAAAGTGATACGTTCTTTTGCCTGTGTAAATACCGATCATTTTATCCACATGAATGCGGTCGGACTTGCTCAGGGAACGCATGGAGCGTTCCCATTTTCTGTCCCATTTTTCCGCCAATTTTACTTCCAGGCATACAATGTGAGCGTTAGAGGATGGTCGCCGTTTCCGGGTTTCAATAACAAAATCGATTTCAGATCCGCTGCCTGTCCGATAGAATGATATTGGCCGGTTCCTGTGTTGGGTAAGGTTGTAAACTCTTAATTCATGGTAAATCATGTTTTCCAGCGCTATGCCTTTCCAGAGTCTGTCAACGGGCTCAAAAAGAAGGCCCGCGGCCGCTCTGGCAACACCAGAATCAAACCAGTAAAACTTTGGATGCGCTTGTTCCCGGACTTTCACCTTGGGACGATAGGCAGGAAGAAAGTGTCCGAGAAGCGTATCCTCCAGGATAGAAAAATAGACATCCACGCTGCTTCGTGGGACACCGGCCTCCCGGGAGAGGTTCTGTCCGTTTACCAACTGACCGTTTAATTGTCCCGCAATGCCCAGGAAGCGCAGGAATGGGGGAAGGCTCCTTACAATGCCCTCTTCCTTGATTTCCTCTTTAATGTATGTGTTGACATAAGAATTTAGAATGTCGGGCGCGTTTTTCCGGTCAAGTTGAACATATGGCAGAAATCCCCATTGGAGAGAAAACTCGGCGTCAAAAAGGTCGCCAAGTTCTTTGCAGGAAAAGGCGTCAAGATTACGCGTAACGGCTCGCCCGCCTAAAAGATTAACTCCCCCACGCCGCAATTTTCTGGCTGATGAACCGCATAACGCGCACCTCCAGCCCCTGTTTTCCATCAGGCGGTGAACTTCATCAAGGAGACGGGGTATTTTTTGGATCTCGTCAATAACAACCCAGGAATCCTTCGGGAGATTTCCGACCATGGCTTCCAGGTTGCCGGGCTTTTGAGCAAGCTCCAAATACAAAGAGGAATCAAGCAGATCAAAAAAAGAGGCGTCAGGCAGGACTTTTCTTAACCAGGTAGTTTTCCCTACGCCACGTGGGCCGAAAAGGAAAAAAGAACGGTCGGGAAGTTTAAGTAGTCGCTTTACGTGGCGTTTTTTCATAGTACAATTATACAACTATTTTGTAAGATTGCAATGCAATTTTACAAAAGGAATGCAAAATTGAGGATTTCCTCTTAAGGTCTTTGTGTCTACTACCCGCCCGTTTGTTTGCCTTGAGATCTTCGAGTGAGAGAAAATTAATGCTGACTCCTTTCCCGCAAAAAGAAAAGTTGGAAATCTTGAACAAAATCGAATGCTTTGCAAATGCCTCAGTTGTTGGTTGTAAACATCAATACTTTATGGTAAGAATACTGCAATATAATCATTATTGACTATTTTCAGTCAACTATTTTGTCTGGGGGCTGGGCCATGAAAAAGATAGAACGCGCAATAATCAGTGTAACGGACAAGGCGGGCATTGTAGAATTTGCAAAGGAACTCCAAGGGTTTGGTGTTGAAATTCTCTCTACCGGCGGTACCGCGAAAAAGCTTCGTGAAGGAGGCGTCACGGCACGGGAAGTCTCGGACTACACCGGTTTTCCGGAGATGCTGGATGGAAGAGTGAAAACCTTGCACCCAAAGATTCACGGAGGGATCCTGGGACGACGGGACATTCCGGAGCATGTCCGGCAGATGGCCGACCACGATATCCTCCCGATCGATATGGTTTTAATCAATCTTTATGAATTTGAAAAGACTGTCTCAAAAATAGACTGCACCCTGGAGAAGGCTATTGAAAACATCGATATCGGGGGTCCGGCAATGCTTCGATCTTCAGCAAAAAACTATAAGGACGTGACAGTCATCATCGATCCGGCGGATTACGACATGGTGTTGGATGAGATGCGAAAAAACAACGGCGCCACTACACTCAAAACACGCTTCTATTTAGCCCGAAAGGTCTTTAAAAGAACTCATGCGTATGACGGAACCATATCAAAATACTTGAAGGGGTGTTCTGTATCCTGATGCGTATTTGTGTAATCGACGGACAAGGCGGGGGTATCGGAAGCGCTGTTATCAAGCAACTGAAAGGGGCTTTTGGCGAGTCAGTCGAAATTTTTGCCCTGGGAACCAACGCGATCGCAACCACTCAGATGCTGAAAGCCCGGGCAAACCGGGGGGCGTCCGGAGAAAATGCCATTGTCAGGACTGTTGTTGATGCCGATATCATTATCGGGCCGATAGGAATTGTATTGGCCAACGCCATGATGGGGGAGGTTACTCCCAGGATTGCCGAAGCTGTTGCCTCGTGCCGGGCAAAGAAATTTCTCCTTCCACTGACACAGGAGAATGTTGAAATCGTAGGGTTGGTCTCTGTCCCCCTGCCACGTCTTGTTGAAACACTGATCAAAGAACAGTTAAGGACGTTAATAGAAAAAGGGGAAAGCTATGTGTGAAGCAAGTGCATATGTTATCCGCGACGGGAAAGAAGAGCTGGTTATGGAGGCCGTGGATACGGTCGAACCGGATAACGGTAACTTGAGGATTATCAATATCTTCGGGGACCAGAAGGTCATCCATGCCCAGATAAAATCCCTCGAATTAGTAAATCACAAAATAATCTTAGAAGAAAAAGTGTGATATCGGGCTCTCCGTGAAGATTAGGCTTGCCAAAACAGCTGGATTTTGCATGGGTGTCCGGAGGGCTGTAGATCTGGTCCTGAAGGCCGCGAATACCAAAAAAGGACCTCTTTACACCTATGGTCCCCTCATCCACAATCCTCAGATTATCGATCTCTTAGAGCAAAAAGGGGTTTCTGTCTTAACCGATCCCTCTTCAGCAGAACCCGGCACAGTTCTAATCAGAGCCCATGGCGTCCCCCCCCACGTGAAAGATTCTTTGGAAAAAATGGGGTTTACTGTTGTGGACGCCACCTGCCCCCGCGTTATTAAAGTACAAACCATTATCCAAAAATACGCGCAACAAGGGTATCATACCATTATTGTCGGCGACAAGAATCACCCGGAGGTTATCGGCCTTCTCGGTCATACCGAGAATCGCGGCATTGTAGTAAACCGCTTACAAGATATTTCAACTCTGCCGGCGTTTGACAGAGCCGTTGTTGTAGCCCAGACTACCCAAGACGCTCACCTCTTTTCGGAAATAGCCAAAGCGCTTTCCACCCGTTTTCCGCACTATAAGGTCTTCAATACTATTTGCGATTCCACCATTAAACGGCAGCTTGAAATTCGTGAAATGGCAAAAGAGGTAGACGCCATTATCGTTGTAGGAGGCCATAATAGCGGAAACACAAAAAGGCTTGCCCAAATTGGAAAAAACTCCGGTGTGCCTACCTTTCATATCGAAACAGATGCGGATCTTGACCCCTCCCTCATTGAAGGAATGCATCGCATAGGAATAACAGCCGGAGCATCTACTCCGACCTGGGTGACCAGCAAGGTCTTTAAGGCGCTCGAAAATCTTCCCCATGAAGGAAAAATAGGTTGGCGGAGCGCCGTTCATAAAATACAACGGACACTTTTATTGAGCAATCTCTATGTCTCGCTGGGGGCGGGATGTCTCAGTTTTGCCTGCGCCGTTCTTCTGGGGATCAAGCCCACCCTTTCCATGGCTCTTATGGCAGCATTCTATGTCCTTTCAATGCACATTATGAACCGGTTTACCAATAAAGAGGCAAAACGCTACAATGATCCGGACCGCGCCGGGTTTGACGAAAAATTCAAAGGTCCGCTCCTTGCCATGGCTACCTGCTCCGGGGCAATCGGTTTGACCATGGCCTTTTTTTTGGGAATAAAGCCCTTCTTAATCCTCCTTGTCATGAGTATTCTGGGATTACTGTATAACTTCAAAATCGTGCCCGGGGATATAAGAATTGTTGGTCGTTTTCAAAAGATCAAGGATATCCCAGGATCAAAAACCTTTTTAATTGCAGCGGCATGGGGTGTGGTGACGGTAATCTTGCCTGCCCTGACAGTATCCCCCACCATTAATGTGTCCATAATATTCGTATTCATATGGACCTCTGTATTGGTCTTCATAAGGTCGGCAATCTTCGACATTGTAGATGCACAGGGCGATAGAATCGTGGGGCAGGAAACCCTTCCTATCGTATTGGGGGAAAAACAGACTCTTCGCCTTCTAAAAATTCTCCTGGTCCTTTTGAGTCTTGCTGTTCCCGCGGGATACGCGCTCGGCATGGTTTCACCTTTTGGTTTTGCTATGCTTCTATGCGTATTCTACTTAGCGGGTATCCTTACCGTATACGAACGCTATTGGATGTTTCCGGGATTTAGATTCGAATTCCTGGTTGAATCAAGCCTTGTGTTGTCCGGACTTCTCGCTGCGGGGTGGGCGCTTATAAGATGACTTTTTACGAAGTCATCAACAATTCATCAATAAAGACGTCCTCTTCGTCCTCTATCCATAGTTCCACATCTTCGCCGAGGCTCTCAAGAAGTTTCAATTCATCCTCTATATTCTCAATCTCTGTTTCTTCCAGGGTAGAGGCGGGTGTTGTCTCCGCGTCTTCAAGGAGTTCCATTTCCGCAAGGATGAGCTCATCGGTATCACTGATAACATCCCCCCCCTCATCAAGAAGCGCCATAAGAGTTAGTTCGTTTGTCAGCATCGCCGGGGACTGCAACAGACCAGATCCGATCTTGTTGGAATCATGGAAAAAAAAGAGGCCGGCAAGAATGACAATAACAGCAGCGGAAGCCACTCCTGTCCGCACCCTGCTTCCCAATAAAAAGATACGGGCTGCGTCTATGAATGAAAAGGGTGTGGATTGCTCAGTAATTCGCCGCTCTATCTTTTCGTTTAATTCAGACATATAGGTGTCAAGTAGGTCGTCCGGGGGGGGATTCAGTTGTCTTTTGCCAACCAGGTCCAGCATTGACTCTATCTTTTCAAATCGTAGAGCGCACTTATTACAGGTTGCCAGATGGTCCTCCACCAAACGGCCGTCTTCTCTACCCAATTCCTTATAATAGTAGGCGGGCAGCAACTTTTGTATCTTTTTGCAGTCCTTCATTTACATTCCCCCTTCTTACAATAGCTTCCGAGCCTATCCTGTAACTTCATTACCGCGTGATAGAGACGTGACTTTGCCGTACCAAGAGCACAGCGCGTAATGTTGCTTATCTCTTCTATGCTCATTCCGTGTATGTGCTTAAGCACAAACGCGATCCTTTGATTTGCCGGAAGAGAATTGATTGCCCGGGTTATCTTTTCATTCAATTCCTTATTTAACAACTCATCTTGAGGGTCGGGATTCGAGCCGGGATCTGCCAAAAAAATGTCCTCTGGAGGTCTTTCTTCATCTTCGTTTCCTTTGTTAATAAAAAAAATGGACCTCCACCCACTTTCCTTACGAATATAATCTTTACAGGTATTGATCAGGATTCGATAAAACCAGGTATAAAAAGAGGAGGCCCCCCTGAACTTCGGGATCGATTGATATGCCTTGAGGAAGGCCTCCTGGGAGATGTTCTTTGCCTCTTCATAGTCTCCAGTAAAGGAGTAGGCGATACTCAACACCTTCTTTTTATGCCGCTCCACCAGCTCGGTAAAAGCATCTTTTGATCCCCCTTGAATCAACTCTATCAATTCCCGGTCCCGGTCCAT
>JAUWMN010000022.1 GCA_030613165.1 Desulfobacterales bacterium | reverse complement strand
GAACCGGTCAGAAGGGTATAGTCGGCATTAAACAACGGGTCTTGTCCGCATATTTCACCGGTAGCCCAAGCCCCCGGAAATGCGACCCGCGCATGTACCCAACTCTCTTCTTCGCTGCAGCAGTTTACATCAGGAGCATAGCACTTGCCGAGAGTTCGTGATCTACACATTCTACCACAATCTATACTCCCGCCGGTAGCACAGGTCTCCTGGAAATTCATGTAAAACAGGTTGTAGGAACGATCATTAGCTGAATTGTCAGCACAATACTTGATACCCGCCTTTTTGTTATTGGCTACAATATTATTTTTTATTGTTATTGGATTTTGAGTGGCCCCAACGGGAGGATCATTAAAGTTGCGGGTAAGCCCTGTAATCGGATCCGCAGTGACGTAGATGGCATCATATGCAAACCCACTGCCTCTATCTTCAAGGAATTCCTCTACATAGCTACCGTTGTCTGCCACGGTATTATTCATAATTTCCGTAATGCCCCAGGAGCTCGTAAACGGTGCATAGGGGTCGGTGTTGTCCCCACTAAACCTGATGCCTACCATGGAGTTGCCATAAGCCAGATTATTGTTAATAGTACCGGAGGCATGATCCACACGAATACCCGCGATATTACCGTGCACTTTATTTCGTTTGATAGTAAGGCTGGCAGGGCCGTTGGTTCTATAGAACCCTGTCCCGGTTGGTGGAGGAGTCCCTGACCAGTCTCCCGTGAAGACTCCAGCGGCGCTAGTATGAGTATAGATGTCATTATCGGTAATAATGGCTGTACACTTATTAAAGATTCCGACCCCCGATTTTGTGTTTTGATAAATCTTGTTATCATCTATGGTTATTGTCCCGGTAACGTTATCAATTACGGCAATCCCGGCTTTGGTATTATTGTAAATCATACTCCCTGTAATCGATACTGGTTGGGAACTGGCACTCCCGGTAAGACGCATATTCCTGGAAACGTAAAACACGATCCCGGCATGATTGTCATGGATAAGACTATTATAATTATCTCCGGTAATAGTCACATTTGAGGCACCTCCAATATTTATTCCGGCTTCATCGGTATGATCATGAATATCGTTATTCTTAATATGTGGGCTTACTGTGCTCACATCAATAAGAAGAATCCCTGCCTCTGAGTTGTTAGAGATATCATTATTCTCTATACTGACCTGGTCTATATCCTCCAGTCTTATTCCTGCATCTGTGTTGTAAGAAATCGTGTTAGCGTCGTCAACGACGCTGCCGCCGATTGCAACCTGAATACCACTTCCAGAGCCATCCAGCCTTATGCCAGCATTACCATTACCCTGACCGCTACCCCCTATGGTAGTTCCCTTAATAGTTATAGAAGAACCAGATGTCACTTGGTCCGTAGCCATCATTTTAGCAGTAGCTATTCCTGCCCTATCATTGCTGTAGATGTTACTCCCTGTGATGGTCGGCTTTACAACTCCGTTCAATCTAATTCCAGCGCCCCTGTCGCAATCATGGATATCACAGTTTTCGATAGTAGCAGTAATTCCTGGCGCCGAACCATCCATAAAAATTCCTGCACCGCCTGCCGGATTTGTTATCTCAAACCCTCGCAGGTCACAGGTAATTGCTCCGGAAAAACTTACAACTTCCTCCCGACCCATTCCGGAAGAACGCCTTATATGCGCCTTATATGGATCACTTACCACATCTACTCCGTCTTTCATCGTAATAAGCTCATCATATATATTATTATCTGTTACCGTAACCGTCCCACCACCAGCAGCGGAGACAGCATTAATAGCCGTTTGGATGACAGTATAATCACATCCCGCCGGCTTACAGACAGTCACGTCCAGCGCCAGGACCGGATTGCTGGATAAGACTACCCCGAATAATGAGGACAAAATCATGAAAGATAGGCTAAGAGATGCCTTTTTTGATTTCATGGAAAGTTCCTCCTTAAACTGACAGCATTGTTAGGTCGCTTTACCCCTTTCGCGTTTAACTTTCGAACCCGGACTCTTTTCAAGGTGTGTTATATAAACCGTAAGCACGAGACAGGGGACTGTCAACTATTCAGATTTTACACAATGAACCTTACACTACCCACCAAGACGAAACCGTCAGAGGTCACGTATTCTGTTGCTTTCTCGCCTTGGTCTTGACTGAACGGCTCACAACATAACATACATTCTCTCAGTGAATTCCGGTTAAGTTTTTGCATATAAGTGCCAGTCATTTTGCTCTTTGAAGTTTTGCAAACTTTCTGCATTGAAAGAGGAAGCGTGCAGTTCATTTTGGATTTTGATACGTAACTGCCGCACCCTATTAATCGAGACTTTTTCGTTATGCTGTTCGTAACAATAGATCGCAAGCAGCAAATAGGTTATCAAACCCGAAAGGATCTGAACCATAAGTCCATGTTCACTTCTATAAGAAGTAATACGATAAATTGCTAGGGCGTAGCTTGGTTATGCGTTACTTCAAGTTACGTGCCAAGAGGTGAGAATTTGGTATAGAAGCAGGGTGAATACGAACAACTAATTTAATTTATAGGCAATTATTGTGTTTTGTAGAAGGGAGGCAAAAGGACTGGGTCGGCAATGCTACAAAGAGACTGTTCAATATCCGGCCCAAACGAAGTCTATGAGACCACTATACGTATTACTTCACGTATCACTTCAATAAGTTGAGGAGTGTCTAGAATACAACTGAAGGCCCAACGAATTGCTCAACATGCTCGTCAGTGCTTTATCTTCGCGGTCGAATATTGTACTTTTTTGTAAGAGTTTAGCTTATTGAAAAAAGTCTTATTTTGCTCACTCCAGTGAGCCATTTTGGGATTTATGAATCGCTTCACTAAATCGGAAAACTCGGGCTAATGCCCTAAAACAGTTTGCGATTTTAACGTTCTGCTCTTCATGAATCTTTTTCCAAAATTGCTTAATGTCGTTCACAAAACGGGTCTTTTCAGACATGTAAAGTGTTACAATTTTTTATTTTATCCGGTATTTCTAAATAGCAACCTCTAGTGCACTACTCCAATGAATTTAGGCGCACCCGTTATGAATGGCTATGGAGACATAGCTGAGTGAGCAAAAAATCAACTTATCTTGGACGCTACTGGATTAGAATAGAATAA
Organism: Desulfobacterales bacterium; assembly: GCA_030613165.1. Taxonomy (GTDB): domain Bacteria; phylum Desulfobacterota; class Desulfobacteria; order Desulfobacterales. The sequence continues at coordinate 8,316 of JAUWMN010000022.1, read as the reverse complement.
CCCTCACAGGGGCTCCCTTATCCAATCCCTCTGAATTTATATCGATCCTGATTAGCCCGTCTGCTTTCACCATAGTGTGGATCAGGCCGGATTTGCCCAGAATGGGCTCGGCATACATCTGATTTGCCCTATGAACTAGCTTTACACGGACGTAATCCTCCCGCCCCTGAACTGACGCAAGGTTGCGGCTTAACACGGCAGAGACCTCGTATGCTGCGCCTAACCGGTCTTCTGAAAGCCCCCCTATAGTCTCAAGCATGGGGCGAACCATAACTTGGAACACAACCATGGCCGATGCGACCTGCCCGGGAAGCCCCCAGATAGCCTTTTGCTTGCTGCGGGCTAAAATAGTGGGCTTTCCGGGGCTGATTGAAACACCATGGACCAGGACCTCAGAATCCGGGAGTCCTTTGATTACCTCTAGAGTGAAATCGCGGGAGCCTACCGAGCTGCCGCCTGAAATCAAGACCATGTCTGCCTGGTCCAACGCGCTTCGACAGAAGCGATCCAATTCATCAAGGTTGTCCCTAACAATCCCGAGATAAAGGGGAACTCCGCCGGACAGCCTGACAAGGCCCGTGAGGGTATAAGCATTGACATCACGCAATTGGGAAAGGCCCGGAGGCTTTTCAATGGGTACAATTTCGTCGCCGGAGGAGATGATGGCTACAATGGGTTGCCTGTAAACCGGGACGTGGGTTTTGCCAAGTGCGGCCAAAACACCCATTTCCTGAGGACGTAAGGGGCTTCCCTTTGAAAGGACCTGCTCACCCAAACGGAAGTCTTCGCCGATCTCTATGACGTGCTGTAATGGGGCGGCACTCTTAAAGACCTCAAGGGTATAGTCATCAAGTGCCTCGGCATGTTCCACCATCACCACACTGTCTGACCCATCCGGGAGCATACCACCCGTTGCAATCCGAACCGCTTCCCCGGCTTTTACCGAAACCGTGGGCACCTCTCCCATCTCGATTGCCCCAACAATTGTGAACAGGGCCGGCATACTCTCTGAAGCACCAAATGTCGAACGGGCCTGAACTGCATAGCCATCCATGGTCGCACGGTTGAATTCCGGAAGATTGATCTGAGAGACGATATCTGTGGATAGAATGCGGCCGACACACTGATCCAAGGGGAGGACCTCTTCACTGACACACGGAAAGGTACGAGTCAGTTCGAGTACGGTTGCCAGGGGGGTCCCTTTGAAAAATTCTTTGCCAGTCATAACCCCGCTATTCTCCCTGCCTGATTGTAAACGACCATACGCCCTTGTCGTACGTGTCCGATGAGTGTCATATTGGTTCTTCGGGCCAGGTCAATGGAATAGCGTGTCGCAGCCGACATGGACACAAGGATGGGCACCCCAAGTCGTATCGCCTTCAAGAGAATCTCTGAAGCAATACGGCCGGTGGAGACGATGAGCTTGTCCTCGGTGGGAATGTCATCCAAAAAACATTGACCGCAAATCATGTCAATGGCGTTATGCCTGCCTATATCTTCACGGAAGATCAGAATCTTTTCCGATGTAGCAAGTATGGCGTTATGGCACCCCCCGGTAGCCCGGTAAAGGGTTGAGCGTTCGTCGAGTTCATCCGCCAACTTTAGGATCTGCTCAGGTTTCACAGCCAGCTTTGCCTTAACAGTTGTCGAGGCAATGACTTCTACATTACGCTCAAAATTTGTACCCTTCCCGCATCCGGATGTAATAGTTCGCTCCAAGCGTTGGATCTTGAAGGGATCGTGAGATGTCTCAACGTTCACCCTGAACCTCTCAGGCTCTTCCTCAACCTGGACACTCTTTAGTTGCTTCCGATCTGTAATCAGCCCGTCAGACTTTAAGAATCCCACGGCCAGAAACTTAGGGCTTTTTCCCGTACACATGAGGGTGACCACCTCATGACCATTGAGATAGATGGTCAGAGGAACTTCCTGGATGGCAGTCACCCGAGCTTCTTGAAAGCGGCCTCCGGTAAATTCGATCACATCATAAGTAAAAGCATCTTTCATGATGATTCCCTCACAAAGGTCCCGCTCTTGCCTCCGGATTTCTTGAGCAGGTAAATATCAGAGACGGTCATGGCGCGATCGTATGACTTGCACATGTCGTAGATGGTCAAGGCAGCAACCGACACGGCTGTCAGGGCTTCCATTTCCACCCCGGTTTGCCAGAGCACCCGCACAACCGCTTCTATCCGGAGACTGTGGGTCGCAGGGAGCGGGAAAAAATCTACCTGCAGGGGCGTGACGGAGAGCGGATGACACAAGGGAATGAGGTCTGCGGTCCTTTTCGCAGCCATAATACCAGCGATACGTGCAGTCTCAAATACATTTCCCTTTTTTACCTTTTGCTCACTGATCAGGTCAAAGGTTTCGGGCTTCATTGTAATTACTCCCTGAGCCACTGCCTCCCGGACAGTGGATGCTTTTTCGGACACATCGACCATGCGAACCCGCCCTTCCTCATCAAGATGTGTGAATGTTGGCATGAGTTTCCTTTCGAGTCAGACTTCACCGCAAAGATTGCTATATTGTAGAAAGCTCTGCGGTGTATATTTACATCTTTTTATACAAAGTGCTCTTTCTTGTGGATCGCTCGTTTTTTGATGGCATTCAGAGTATCTTCCAGCACCGGAATAACGTGGTCTCGCAAGTCACCGGCTACCACGATAAACATCACGTCATCGCCAACCTTAAGCGATCCTTCCCGGAACTCCACCAGTATATCTATGATGCCGGGCCTCTGTCTCTGTTCGGCAAGGATGCCGTCCAAGACCTTGCGATCAAAGGTGACACTCAGGCCTGAAACTGGTCGTCCATCACGGGAAGTCCCTCGCACCACACCGTTGTGGCACAGGATCATACCTGCCTTGGGATAGTCCGGGTGTGATTTAATTCTGTCAATTAGCGCAGTGAGTTTCATAGGATAAGGACCAATGTTATAATTATCATGCGTGGCATCAGTTGCAAACTTATTTATTATTGGGTTTGACCTGTTCATCCTCTAAGGCAAACGACCTCTAAGGCTTGACCTTGGATGATATTTCCTGTACTTGGATCATAACTTGATGATTCCTATCGATTTGTATTTCCTGAAAAAACCCCCCATTACTTGGAGTACAGATCATCATAACCAGGCAAATCAGGTATGTCTTTGTGGCCTCTAAGTGTCAGTAGCGGCTGCTGAAGGGGCCGTATTATAGATTCTCCCCTGTCATGTGGATGACGAAGACTATTGGAGGATATATTGAAGAGACTATCCAAGGCTCTCTCGCTTTTACCAGTAATTGTTATCCTTCTTAATGGGTGTACAAGCTCTCTTGAAGACGGCTTGCCGGGAAGCGACGATCAAACTGTCACCTACCATTCTTCGGGATGGAAAGATAATCCGCAGCACGGAAATGACTACTATACAGATCCACAAAATTGTAGCGCCTGTCACGGAGAGGATCTGGACGGGGGCACCTCAGGTGTATCATGCAGAGCTTGCCATCATAGCGGATGGACCGGCACCCACGGCGAAGAGTATGCTGCAAACCCTGACAACTGCAAAGCATGTCACGGAGATGACTTGAACGGGGGAGATGCGAACTCTGATTGTAGTTCGTGCCACCATGAAGATGCCGTCGGTAAATGGCAACATGGGGATTATCACACTCTGCCTGACACAGATAACTGTGCCGATTGCCATGGAGCAGACCTGACCGGAGCAAATAGCCTTGTATCATGTTTCTCATGCCACAGCGATATTAGTGCCTTTAACTGTAGTAATTGTCACACCAGCGCTGCCATTTCCTATGCTGATTCCGCCCATGGTAACACCTCATATGGGGTCGATCGCTCAGGCACAGGAACAGAAGGAGACTGCACCCACTGTCATGATCTGCCTGCCGGTTCTACCAATGACCTTTTACTCTTTGCGCCCATGAATCAGACCAGCCAGACTGAAAACTTCTGCTTTCAGTGCCATCAAGCGACATGTGACAGTGTTCAAAAGGACATGCCGCAGCAACGCAGCTACAGCTATCGAGCGGGAGGTTGGACTGATGATCCCCTGGATGATGTCAAGGAGGCCTTTTCGAGCGCCTCTTCCCATAATCTCGGTGACATACTCACCTTTATTACGGGAAAATGGGGATACACGGCTGATTCCAACCCCTGTGCCGCCTGCCATAACCCGCATGCCGCGCACAAGGACCCCCATATCGAGGGCGACAGGGGCTGGCCCATGACATTGCCGAGCAAACACGGGAGTTCGGTTGCAGGTGAGATATTATGGGGAGACGATGCATGCGAGATGATGAGTGATTATACGAACCTATATCAGGCCCCTTATCGTTTCGGGGGGGATGGCGATGATTATGAACCGGATGACTCTAACACCACAAACGGCTCCAATCTGACATGCTACGTCACATTCTGTCAGGATTGCCATACAACCGACATGGGTTCAGCCCCCTATAATTTTGGCCTTTCCAACACACCTATCGATTGGACAACTACCGGCGACGAGGTGACTCTGCCGGATTCAGCCGGGGGAGATAAACACGGTGCCAATGTCGCCACAAGCAACACCCATTTCTTTAACGAACCATATGCAACCGCATGGACGGTTTCCGGACTTGTTCTTTCCTGTACCGACTGCCACGAGCCTCATGGAGCACCTGGCGAGATGTTGATTAGAGGGGAAGTAAATGGCGGCCAAGTGAACATCGGAACTGTTGGTATTGATAATAGGGACTTGAAGGAATTATGCCTCAGGTGTCACCAAGACAGCATGTGGAATATTCATCACCAGCTTGCTACTGCCGACGCACCATATAATACTAACCTCGGAGAATGTGTAGATTGCCATTTCGAGGGCAAATATGGTGAAGGCCCACTGTCAATCTGTAGTAATTGCCATTTCCATGGCGGGGATGATAGCTGGCTGTTGACTGCTCCAACAATAACGAACGGTGACCTCTATGACACTGGAAGACGAACATTTTAGAGTAATCTTGTAATATTACAGGTAGCTGGAATGAGCAGAAAGCGAAACATGATCTGTAAGGTGTGTGGTTGTCTCTTGATCCTGTTCTGGTTCTTTTCGGGATCTTTTGCCGGACATGCCCTTGCGGAGGGAAACGAACCCTCCATATCCGGTCTCCTTCAGTTTCGCTATGATGGGCGTTATCTATCTCATGGTGAGGATGACGATCATAAACTTCGTCAGATGGCCGACATTACCATTAAAGAAAATAAGTGGGGACATTACAGATTTACCCTGTCCGGAGATATGATAGAGGACATTGACTCCCAAGACGATGATGATCAAACTGATAGAACCAGAACCATTCATGATACCTGGAATTCTTTCTATCATGGATATTTATATATCTGCCAGGCAGAGCTATATGAGTTGGATCGTATAAAGTATGCCCGTGTTGGGAGACAATATGTAGGTCATGAGCTTGCCACTACCCATCTTGATGGATTTAATTTGTTACTTGACCTTAACCTTTTTGGTACACGAGTCAAACCATTTGCCTATGCCGGCCTTCCTGTTCGTCTTTATGAGGATGGCGGTTCTTTTGATGCCGGGGAGGTTGGAGGAGGCGCCCATATCTTTTTAGATAATTCTACTAAAATAACCCTTGAACATCAATTCATTGAAGAAAAGCCGGACATAGCCGGAACATACGGGACGAGTGAAAAAAAACGATACCAACTCTCTGCATTTGCAATCAGGCGATCCTTTTTTAATAAGCGCTACGGCTCTATCTCCCTTTTTATGCTCAATAACTCTCCAAGGCATATAAATACAATGTTTTCTGCCTTATTTGATGAATTAGATCTTGATGTTGATGCTTCATACTTCTACCAATTTAAGGAAATAGACAACATGCCGACAACTGTGCCTCCGTATACTGCCTTAACCGGGCGGATAAAGCCGTACCACCTTGTCACCATAGACATTATGAAGGGGCTTTACGAGGATATCTGGCTTTCCGGCGGAACAGAATTGAGATTATTAGACTCCGGCGAGGAGGAGACGGATTTCAACCATTCCTACAATCATGAATATTTGGCTTTGATAATAGAGAATTTGCCAATAAGGGGTCTGCGCTTTTCGCTGCAGGCTGATTTCTGGGAGGTTATGGACAGCAATAATGAAGATACGATCTTAACTTTTGGCGGAGAATTAGGATATAGGAGGCCTGAAGATATCGATATTTCTATAGGTTCCTTCTATTCACTTTATAAATATGACTACTTTATGGATACTGATGAAAAGACTGATGTCTATACAGTTTATGCCGATGCCCGTTATTATATTCAAACCGGATTATACTTTGACGCCCGGTATGAATTAGACATCTATGATATTTACGAACATCGATTCATAGCCACAGTGGGTCTAGAGATATAGGGGGTAAGCTATGTCACGACCGGGTCACATAGTTATTATCGCGGGTGTGCCGATCATTTTGTCGGTTATCCTGTTTTTTGTGCTTTCAGCTTGCATTAGGACCGGGTTATCCCTGGATGCCCATTTGGAAGAGGTCCGGTGCACCGATTGCCACGAACAGGAAAGATTTTTCCCTTCATATCACAAGCCTGCTGGCAAGTGGACAAAGAGACATGGGCACAAAGTCAAGACACTGGTGAGACCTGCGCGAAGGGTAAAAACTCCGCTGAAGCCCGGTCATGTATATGACTGCGATCTATGCCATACTGATGACGCTTGCAGGAAATGCCATCAGGTAACCCGTCCAAAGGATCACACAGGGTTTTGGAAAACCAGAGGGCATGGTATCAAGGGGGTGGCGCAACGGGAATCGTGCGCTTATTGCCATGATGAGGTCTTTTGCATCCGCTGTCACAAAAATACCAAGCCGATTAATCATCGCGGCAACTGGAACAGTGTGCACGGCAAAACTATAGCCACCGCCGGACAGGCGCAGAGATGTTCTGTATGTCATCCGCGAGTGATTGCCTGGATACATGTCGGAAATGTAGCCAAATGTAGATTGTGTCATCCACAATAGGCACTTCAAACTCTTAATGCGTAATCGTGTTTGCGACTTTTTACGAAACCAGCAAAATTGTATATATTGTGTTTTTTTTGTTGCAGTAATAATATATTGTTTTATATATATAAATATAACTTTATACGTTTAAGAACGTATCTATACCGTAGCTTAACCCCTGAAACGTTACACAATTTCTTGTAAACTCAAATAGATATGTTGTCTAACCCGGACAAAAGAAATCCCCATGGATGATCTAAAAAGATGGCCGGATAAGCTCGTCAGGTGTCATTCCCGCGAAGCTTGTCCTCGACCCGATCGGGGAGCGGGAATCCAGTTAGCGGCATTTTCTGGATACCCGCTTACGCGGGTATGACGCATACGGATGCCAAAATAGGATCATGAATCTCAACAAAGCGCAATACTTTTTGTTCAAGTTACTACTTGTTAAGGTCATATCGTTTTAGCAGTCAGGTTTTATACTGTTAACTTTTTGAAAAGAGGAGGAAGCTTATGTGTAAAAAATTTCTTATTGCCATTGTTGTATTGCTTCTTGTGCCGAGCATGGCATGGTCGGTAGAGGTGTATCGTGATGGTGACACGCACCTGGATATCGGCTTCTTTGGCCAGGCATGGTACCAGTGGGTTGAAAATGGGCAGGATAGTGACGATGCTGATGATAAGGGGGACAAAGCCCTGAATGATTTCCTGGTACGCAGGGCTTACCTGAGTATAAAGGGGTCAGCCACACCCGTGCTCGATTTTTTTGTCCACTATGCTCTTGACCGGTGCGGTCAGCTGGGTGTTACCAATGATAATGATATCGAGTTGCGAGACGGGTGGATGAGGGCAAAACTCATGGGTGAGGCCCTTATGGTCAATCTCGGCCGGATCTATGTGCCGGTCACGCGCTCTCCCTCCACAAAGTCCCTTCTGATGATCGATTGTGACTGGACCCAGGGCGGCATTCGAGGCGGCGCTTTTTTCCCGAGCAAGTCCGCCAATCGTGACGACGGTGTTATGCTCTGGGGCAACCTTGCGGACGACATGCTCAGGTACCGTATCTTTGTCGGTGAGGGAATAGAGACTACTGATAATCCTGACGACAGTCTCCGATATGCGGGCCAGGTAAGCGTATCCCTGCTGGAGCCGGAAAAGGGTTTTTTCAACCCCCAGACATACCTGGGGAAAAAGGACGTCTTGTCCATTCTCGCAAGCATTGACCACCAGCCGGACCTCACTCTCAACGGTAATATAGCCCGCGACTATACCGCCTGGACTGCTGAGGGTCACTGTGACTATGGGC
>JAUWMN010000094.1 GCA_030613165.1 Desulfobacterales bacterium | reverse complement strand
CCGTCCACGGGGATCATGGAATCCTCCGCCGCCTGGGTGTTATTGAGGTTTTTGGTGGCGCCCTCCGCCTCGTAGACCAGCCTGGAGAGGTTGTTTGTGTCCGTGTTGTTCCCGTCGTCGTCCGTTACCGTTAAATCGATGACATTTGCGGCCCCGGTCTCCTCTCCGCTCAAGGTTAAAAAGTAACTTGCGCCGTCAAAGATAACCGCCGCGTTCACGCCCGCATCCGCGTCGTTTATCGCCTGAGCCACATCTGCGATCGTATCCGTGGCGGACACAGATATGTCCACAGCCTCGGCATCGCCGAGCTTGAGATGGATGGTTCCCCCGCCCACTGCTTCCGTTTCCGTAAAGGCCCCACTCGTAAGCTTGTGAACCTTGGCCAGGTTTTGTACCGTGATGCTGTACGAACCTGCTGTGACATTTTCATCGGCAGATACAGTAAAAAGGTCGGTGTCTCCCGAGGTAGCCGAAAAACTGGTGAGATCGCTCACGGAATCCAGAGCTTCCATCGCGGATTTAAGGCTGTCCAAGGCGCTCTGCAGGCTGCCATAGGCCGACAATTCCACCTGATAAGCGGCTTCCCGCTGTTGAAGCAGAATAATGGGCCGCCGTTGTATGCCTAAAAGCTGGTCAATCATACCGTTAGTATCAAGACCTGATATGAGACCTCCGACTGAAATAGTCATAGTCACTCCCTCCTTGATTCTATGGGCTTCCCTCTCCCCTGGCGGCTTTCAGCCCACGCCGCCCTCCTAATAATACCATCGGCATTTCATCAAGAAACTTGAGCTAAAGGAAAACCCCGCTTCCATTTTAAGGAAGCGGGGTTTTGGTTTGAAGTTGTCTATTAACTTTCAGCTTTGAGCTATGAGCTTTCAGCTTTCAATTCACGTCTACTGGAGCAGACCAAGCACTGTCTGCGGCAGCATATTGGCCTGGGCCAGCATGGCAATACCTGCCTGCTGCATTACCTGTGCTTTGGTCATATTAGCCGTTTCGGCCGCGAAGTCCGCATCCATGATACGGGAACGGGCAGCAGCGAGATTCTCGGCAACACTTTGCAGGTTAGCTATGGTTGCCTCAAAACGGTTCTGAACTGCACCTAAATCGCCCCTGATACCGTTGAGCTTCTCCAGCGCTTTATCTATAACTGCAAGGGCATCGTTTGCAGTAGTTGATGTACCCACATCAATATCGGAAACCTTGTTGAGTGAGCTTATGTCTGCGGCAAAAGCAACCAGAGTATCAGTTATCGCAAAACCCAAGCTCGATTCGAGGGTTAATGAACCTTTTGCATAAGCGGTACCTGCATCATCCACTCCGGCGACAGTGCCAAAATCCATTGTACCAGCGCCAACACTTGCAAAATCAGTAACTGCTATATTATCGCCATCATTATCGGTCAAAGTTATCTGATCTTTGGCATCATTTAATGTAGCTGTGACGCCTGTAGTTGCAGATTGGGCGTTGATGCCCTCGGCAACGATACTGAGATCTCCACCAAACACTGTGCCAGTGACAGTTTCACCATTTATCTTGAAAGAATAACTATCATCAGCGCTGAATGAAATATCAACAGTCGTTCTTGCTGAAGCAGTTACACCTGTATCAACGGTCACGGCATTAACCGCGCCAGCAGCTTGCTTGGCACTGGCACCGACGACTATTGTGGCCGTTGCCGACCCTTTTGAGCCCAGTATCACAAGGTCTGCACCAGCATAGTCGACAGAGAGAGCATCTTGAACTTGGGTGGATGCTGTTTGCTGAGCCCCAATCGATGTGCCCCTGGCGTCTCCAATTGAAACATTAATTACCTGGTTGGCATTAGCTCCAATGTGAAATGATGCGTTACTCAATGAACCGTCAAGCACATTTTGTCCATTGAACTGGGTAGATTCCGCAATTCGGGTAAGTTCTGCCTTTAATTGAACTACCTCAGCCTGCAAAGATTGTCTGTCGCTATCACTATTAGTATCATTGGCCGACTGGATGGCGATTTCTCGTATCCTTTGCAACAAATTAGTAGCTTCCTGCAAAGCGCCCTCAGCGGTCTGGGCCAGGGAGATGCCGTCGTTGGCGTTCCGCGCCGCCTGATTCAAACCTCGGATCTGGGATGTCATCCTGCTTGAGATGGCGAGACCCGCCGCGTCATCCTTGGCGCTGTTGATGCGCAGGCCGGATGAGAGCCTCTGCAAGGATTTGTTTAATGCGCCCTGTGTTCTCCCCAGGTTTCTCTGGGCGTTCAACGATGCGATATTGGTGTTAATTGTAAGTGCCATGGTTTTATTCCTCCTTGAATTTTGGTTTGTTTTTGCCGGCTTCCCTGCCGGCTGTGTGATAAGTCTACTACTTTAATTCCCTAACCGGCTGTTAGGGGTTTCGTCTTTTTTTCACCTCCTTTTCGCCCGTATTTTTCTTACTTATTCCTATCGGAGCTTATAACCTAAAACTTGAACAAATCTTACGGGAAGTCTGCAATAGATTGAAATGTGTAGGAAAGTCCTTTTTGGACAGGATTTACAGGATGGACAGGATAAAATATCTTGTAACCGTTCACGAGTATAGTGAAGGTTAACGGGTTTGCTCTGGGGTCGGGGCAGGCACGGAAAGGCGGGGCAGTTCAAGCAGCGACGGGACAGTCGGGACAAATGAAGTCCTGACTGTTACTAAAAAACTTCTTCCATAGCCTCCTCAAGTGTCTTGACTCCCACCAATGTCATTTCAGGGGGCGCCTTTAGCCTGCTCAGGTTGTTTTTTGGAAGGATGCATCTCTGAAATCCCATCTTGTTGGCCTCGGCAATACGGGTTTCTATCTGGTTTATTCCCCGGACCTCTCCTGTAAGTCCTACTTCTCCTAAAACTATAGTGTGGTTGGGTAGCGGTTTATCAAGGAAGCTGGAAGCTGTCGCGACAGCAATGCCGAGGTCGATTGCCGGCTCATCTACTTTTACTCCTCCGGCAACATTCAGAAAGATATCCTGATCCATGAGGTGAAACCCGAGTTTCTTTTCCAGGACCGCCACAAGTAGAGAGACCCTGTTGGAATCAACACCTATGGCTGTCCGTCGCGGGTTGCCATACGTAGTGGAGCTCACAAGCGCCTGAAGTTCAACCAGAATAGGCCTTGAGCCTTCAATGCTGGCAACGACCACGGAGCCGGCGGCATCAACAGGCCTTTCAGCTAAAAATAAGGCCGACGGGTTTGCAACCTCGCTCAGTCCTGAATCTTTCATCTCAAAGACACCTATTTCATTGGTAGAGCCGAAGCGATTTTTTACGGCACGGAGTATCCTAAAGACGTGACTGTGTTCACCTTCAAAGTAAAGAACCGTATCGACTATATGTTCCAGCACCCGTGGCCCTGCGATAGCCCCTTCTTTGGTAACATGGCCTACTAAAAAAATGGGGACGCCGGATCTTTTTGCCAGATACATCAAGTGCATGGTTGCCTCGCGGACCTGGCTCACACTTCCGGGGGCTGAACTCAATTCAGTGGTAAATACGGTTTGAATCGAATCAACAGCCAGGACATCAGGGGCTGTGGTTTCCATCATTTTTTGTATCGTTTCCATGGACGTTTCAGAAACAACCCAGAGATTGTCTGAAACAGCATTGAGACGGTTGCTCCGAAGCCTGACCTGTTTGACCGACTCTTCCCCTGATACATAGAGTACCTTGTGGCCATGCTCGCTCAGGCGGTGAAAGACCTGAAGAAGGAGGGTCGATTTTCCAATGCCCGGATCACCGCCGATCAGGACGAGGGATCCCGGGACCAGTCCTCCGCCCAATACGCGGTCAAATTCGCCGATGCCTGTTTTAAGACGTTTTTCTTCTATCATTTCGATAGAATTGATCGGTTGGGGTTGATTTTCGCCGGCCAACGTCATGGCCATTCCTTTCCCTCCGAATGAGGCAGCGGCCGTCTCCTCCACGAGGGAGTTCCATTCCGCGCAGTCAGGACATCGCCCCATCCATTTTTGGGCACGGTAGCCACAGTTTTGGCAGACAAAAAAAGTTTTTGAATTAGATACCTTCAAACCTTTTTCCTTCCTATGATCATTGACAAACCACGGTTCGTTGTTTATATTTGGAAAACAAATTCAGACTTCGTCAATCGTTAAATAAAGTAGTAATAATATCAACACACCCCGTCCGCACCGCGTCCACCCCTCTCAAGAGGGGATTTTTTCAAGTCCCCTCTAATAAGAGGGGAATTAGGGGTGTGTTCAACAAAAGAATTTAGGGAGATTAGCCGCACAGCTCGAATTAGTGTATTCGTTAATTGGTTCAGTTGTCAACCACTTGACCATTAAACCAATTAACGAATACACTATTTGACAAATAAAAAAAGGTAACAATTTTTCAAATATTTCACAAGCAAAAGGAGAGATACGATGGCGGAAGTCCTGGAAGTTACTGATAGTAATTTTGAAACAGAAATCATTAAGAGCGATAAACCCGCGATGGTCGATTTCTGGGCTGCGTGGTGTGGCCCGTGTAAGATGGTTGCTCCTGTGGTAAAGGAATTGGCTGAGGAGTATGGAGACAGGGTTACAATAGGCAAATGCAACGTAGATCAGAACCCCGTTACTCCGAGTCGATACGGTATACGATCTATCCCGACCCTGATAGTGTTCAAGGATGGACAGGTTGTCGAGCAGATCATCGGAGCGGTCCCAAGAGATAATATAGAAGCAGCTTTGCAAAAGGTGCTATAGATTGAGAGATCAGAGCAAGGATTGAAGATTGACGATTGACGATTGATGATTGACGATTTGTGGACTTTTTTACAATCTTCAATCTTCAATCGAAAATCTTCAATCCAAAGAGGTCAGATGATTAATGGATAGTGTAGAGAGTGTAGATTATGAATTAGTTGTTATTGGCGGGGGTCCTGCAGGGCTGACCGCGGGCATTTATGCCGCGCGTTCACGCCTGAAGGTCCTCCTTCTTGAAAAGGTTGTGCCGGGAGGACAAATTTTAACTACAGACTGGATAGAAAATTACCCCGGTTTTCCAGAAGGTCTGTCAGGTTACGATCTTGCCCGGAAGATAGCAGACCAGACTGCCCGATTTGACGTTTCCATAGAGACAGGAGAGGCGCTTTCCATAGAATGCAAAGGCCCTGTCAAGAGGCTTATTCTGAAAGATAGGACCATATCCACCCATACGGTAATCATTGCCACAGGGGCATCCCCTAACCGATTGTCCGTTCCCGGAGAGGAGACCTATCTTGGAAAGGGGGTTTCGTTTTGCGCTACCTGCGACGGCCCATTTTACAGGGACAAAATAGTCGCTGTTATGGGGGGTGGCGATACAGCGGTACAGGAGGGGATTTTTCTTACCAAATTTGCTGAAAAGGTCTATATCATTCACCGCAGGAAAGAACTGCGCGCTACTAAGATTTTGCAGGAACGGGCCTTTAAAAACCCCAAGATTGAGTTTATATGGGATTCTGTAGTAACCAAAATAGATGGCAACGACAGCGTGGAAAAGCTGCTAATTAAAAATGTAAAGACAGGAAGTATATCTGAGCTTTCGGTTGATGGTCTTTTTATATTTGTAGGGACGCATCCAAATACAGATTTCCTATGCGAAGAGATTAAAACCGACGAGCGAGGATTTATTATTGCAGATAAAAACATGGAGACATCAGTTCCCGGTGTTTATGCCGTGGGAGATGTGCGCGATACTCCGCTTCGGCAGGTAGTTACGGCCGTAGGTGATGCGGCTATAGCCGCCTTTTCCGCGGAACAATATGTTGAGAATCTGAAATTGTAGCAAGGAGTGCGTGGTATGCAGTAAGGAGTAAGCAGTATGCAGTAAGCAGGAAGTATCCACACCTCGGCTGCCTACTGCGTACTCCGTACTGATTTGGGAGGGCGCTATTTAATTATGTATAAAAATCGACTTGTTATAATCCTTCTTTTTGTTGTGGCAACTTGCTTCCTTTCCTCCGGCTGTGCCTGGTTTCAACCGGAAAAGGAAAAGACCGCTTACGACCTTGCCGTGGAAGGGATGGATGAGTTTAAGGACGGGGATTACATGTATGCCATGGAGGCATTTCAAAAGCTGAAGGATCGTTATCCATTCAGTAAATACGCCATCCTTGCCGAATTGAAAATAGCGGACTGCCACTATCATCGAAAGGAATATGAAGACGCGATCTTTTGGTATGAAGAATTTGAAAAATTACATCCCGAAAACGAGGCCGTTCCCTACGTAATCTATCAGACCGGTCTTTGTTATTTTGAGCAGCTCGATACAATTGACCGGGATCAGATACCAGCTCAACAGGCCCGCAAAATTTTTGAAAAACTCATTCGATACTATCCTCAATCCGAGTATTCCAAGACTGCCCGGCAACACATCAAAATCTGTGTCAAGAGCTTGGCTGGACACGATTTCTACGTTGGGCTTTTTTATTATAAAAGCAAACATTATAAGGCTGCCCTGGAGCGTTTTAGGAGTGTCGTAAGAGACTATCCGGACGTCGGAGTTCACTACAAGGCGTTGCAGTATATACCGCTGTGCCTGGCCAAGTTGTCCACCCAGAAAGGGTAGATTGCGCCCCAATACTGTGGGAGCGGCTTTCCAGCCGAGACTCATTGTCAGTCACAGGAAAAATCGCGGC
>JAUWMN010000011.1 GCA_030613165.1 Desulfobacterales bacterium | reverse complement strand
CCGTGGACAAGCCTTCTTCGATGATTAATCCCACGCTAATATAAAGGGGGGTCGCCCCGCACATGGCAATATCGTTTACCGTGCCGTTGACGGCAAGCTCTCCGATATTCCCCCCAGGGAAAAAAATCGGATCGACCACATAGGTGTCAGTCGAAAAGGCAAGCCGCTTCCCTTCAATATCAAGGATTGCGCCGTCATCAAGCTGGGCAAGGATCGGGTTTTCGAACTCAGGGACCAGAAGGTCGGCAATCAATCTATGAGATGCCTTCCCCCCGCTTCCGTGATCAAGAAGAATCTTGTCTGTTTTCATAAGGAGCCTCTTTCAAATTTTTTAGATGCAACGTTTTTGGTTTTTGTGTTCTTTATCACATTAGTGGCAAAATACATAGAGTAATCTTCGAGCAAAAAAGTGTAAAAGCCTGCGTGCTTAATAAGCATTAAAGGTATTGATGCTGTGCGTGAACCGCGCAGGTACAAAAAAATTGACATATAGGCAATTCCCCCCAAAAATCCCTTATTTCAATATAACTTATTTGATTCTTTATCACATTAGTGGCGAAATAGATAGAGTAATCTTCGAGCAAAAAAGTGAAAAAGACTGCACTTTTTGTGAAAAAGACTGCGCTTTTGTGAAAAAGACTGCCTACTTAATAGGCATTAGAGGTGCTGATAATATGCGTGAACCGCACAGGTACAAAAAAATTGACATATAGGCAACCCCAAAAAAGTCCTTTATTTTAATAAGTTAATAGACGTTGGCTTATAAGCCGTCGCTATGATCTGGTGATTTTTACTCGTTTGTGCACGGTATTTGCTTTAGATAGAGAAAGTGGCATTTAGAGATCGGAGAATTTTCCCATGACTAACAAAACAACTTATGAAGAACTGAAACAACTGTCCGAGGACTTAAAGAAAGAAGTTGTTGAACGCAAGCGTGCGGAGGAGGCGTTGCGGGAGAGTACTCGCCGGCTGAAAATGGCTTATGACCAATCCATCATGTATGCGCGGGAACTCAACGAAGAAATAGTGTATCACAAGCGGGCCGAGGAGATTCTGCGGAAAAGAGAGGCGGAATTGGAGGTCAAGACAAGAAATCTTGAGGAAGCAAATATTGCGTTGAAAGTCTTATTGAAAAAAAGAGACGAAGACAAGATAGAGATTGAAGCAAAGGTGTTGTTTAATGTTAAGAAATTGATCTCGCCCTGTTTGCAGGAATTGAAGAGCAGCGGACTAAATGACAGACAAGATGCAACTCTCCGTGTCCTGCAGACACACCTAAGCGACATTGTCTCGCCATTTTCCCGTACATTATCCTCTAAATATATGAATCTTACACCCACAGACATTCAGGGGGCAAATTTTGTGACGCAGGGAAAAACCACAAAAGAGATAGCAGTTTTGTTGAATTCGTCCATAAGCGCCATTCAGTTTCACCGAAACAATCTCAGAAATAAACTCGGCCTCAAAAATAAAAAAACCAATCTGAGGTCCTACCTTTTATCCGCCACAGAATATTAGGTTTAACCTCATAATAACCTGATATTCTTTATTGTTTACTTTTGGTGACCGCACGGAGATACTTTTATTTGTCTGGATTATTTTTTTATTCGAATGCAACAAAAAACAACCATAGGAAAAGGATGTTTTCAGTTTAAGGGAAAGGGGATTATTTAAAAAGAAAGGGGGGATCATTTGCTGAACAACCGCTACCATTGGTAGCGAAAGACTCACAACGACTCATCAGGAGGTGAGAGTATGGACAAAGAAAAAGAAAATTTTATTCATGGTGTATTTATCGACCGCCGCAGCTTTTTAAAGATGACGGCTGCGGCCGCGGCCGCACTGGGACTTGGGAGCTTGAGCTGGCCGGATTCGGCCGAGGCTGCCGGCAAACCGGCTGTGCTCTGGCTCCACGGCCAGGAGTGTACGGGATGTACCGAATCGGTCCTATCCGCGCTTGACCCGGACCCGCGTGATGTAATCCTCGATGTTGTCTCGATCCGTTATCATGAAACAATCATGGCTGCTTCAGGGTATGTGGCTGAAGAGGCGCTGGAAGCGACGATCCTCGAGGGCAACTACGTCTTGGTAATGGAGGGATCAATACCTAACGCCGACGACCGGTACCTTTACGTTGCCGGCAAACCGCTCCGCATTACCTTCCTTGAGGCCGCTCAGAATGCCGCGGCTATCATCGCTATCGGGGCGTGCGCTACCTATGGGGGGATCAACGGCGCGACAGTCACACGCGGACTGGGAGTCAGCGACCTGGTCTCGGGAAAACCTATAGTAAATCTGCCGGGATGCCCGTTAAAACCGACCTGGTTCTATGGCACGCTCCTTTACTATTTGAACAATGGAACGCTGCCGCCCCTGGATTCCGATCTGAGGCCGTTGGCCTATTTCAGCCGGAAGGTCCACCAGGATTGTCCGCGCAGGTTCAACTTTATGCAGAAGAACTTTTTAACAGACTGGAACGATCCGGCTCAGGAAGGCTATTGTCTCTTTCTGAAAGGGTGCAAAGGGCGATGGACACGCAGCGACTGTTCCTTGACACTATGGAACGAGGGCGCCAACACCTGCATTAAGTCTAACGCGCCGTGCGCGGGATGTACGGAAGCAGTCTTTTATGATGGTTTCAGCCCGCTCTATACTAATGGAGTAATAAAGGGAGGAATGATTCCTTAAAAATTAAGGAGGTGAAGAAAATATGGGAACAGTAATAGTTGATCCGGTAACCCGAATCGAGGGTCACCTGAAAATAACAACAGAAGTGGTCAATGGCGTAGTCACTGATGCACATGCCAGCGGAACCATGGCAAGGGGTCTTGAAAGTCTCCTTATCGGGCGTGATACCAGGGATGCCCCCTATGTAACCGAGCGTGTCTGCGGAGTTTGTTTTGGCAGCCACGGGTGGTGCTCAAGTCTTGCGGTAGAGGCCGCGCACGGCACCACGGAGCTTCCGGCGCTTGCCCGGATAATGAGGAACCTGATCGTAGGGGCATGCTTCCTTCACGATCACCCGCTCCATTTTTACCATCTGTCCGCGCTCGATTATCTTGACCTTGCAACGCTGGTCAATTATGCGGGGACTGATACGTACATCAATAAGATCAAACAACTCATCATCGATAACGACGCAGCGCCTTTGCTGCCGCGGTACGAACCGGATGGATTTTCAATCAATGATCTGGATACCGTGGCGTCTGCTGTGGGCCATTACTTAGACGCATTGGTGATGCAGGTCAAGGCAAAACGGATGTCAGCGCTCTTTTCCGGCAAACAGCCGCACCAGGCGAGTATTGTGCCCGGGGGCGTAACATATCTGCCCACGGCCGAGCAAATCGCCGAGTTCAGGACCATGCTCGTCGAGCAGACCGACTTCATTAATAATGTCTATATCGCCGATGTGGTTGCACTCGGCACAGGTCCGATCTGCCTCTGGCAGCCTCTGACGTGGGGGTAGGGTATCAGAACTACCTGTCATTCGGTGGCTTCCCTGATCCGTCCGATCCCGAGGGGATGGACTATCTCTATCCCGCGGGGGCAATTGTAAACGGGTCGCTGGTAGCAACCAATCCTGTGGACATAGAGGCCGCATTGTCCGAAGACGTCACCCGAGGGTGGTACGTAGCGGGAGCTGGTGGGGATCCCTATGATGGGAACCAGGAGTTTGATTTAAACAAGGCAGGAGCCTACACCTTCTCCAAGGCGCCGCGTTACAACGGGAGCCCCATGGAGGTAGGACCATTAGCCAGGATGATGGTGATGGTACACCGTGGAGTGGCCCATCCGGCGGTCCAGAGTTTCATAGGCCTTGTCAATGCCGGGGTACAGCCGAATGCCGTTGCTCGGCATGCCGCCCGTGCATTGGAGACCCGAATGGTCTGTGAAGCCATGGTCAGATGGCTTGACGAGCTGGAAGCGCGAATAGCTTCTGGCGACAATATTATTCACGATACCGCCCACTGGGATCCGCTGGCGACTCCTTCACAAGGCTACGGCTTTGTCGAAGCTCCACGCGGGGCCCTGGGACACTGGATAAAGACGGATAACTCGGTGATCGCCAATTACGCCATGATCGTTCCCACGACATGGAATGTATCGCCGAGGGACGCGAGCGGCGCGATAGGTCCCATTGAAAACGCGCTCATTGGATGCCCTGTTCCTGATGAGGACAATCCCAACAATATCGTCAGGATCGTCCGTTCATTTGATCCGTGTATCGCGTGCGCGGTACATGTTGTCAATGCCGATGGAAAGGCGACCGAAATCACTATTTCACCGTAAAGTCTGACTGCTTTACACTAAAAAACCCCCCGCACGTTACAATGTGCGGGGGGTTTTTTTACGACAATGAGTCGCGGCTGGAAAGCCGCTCCCACAGTCTCGGGGCAAAAGATGCCATTCCCGGGCGAAGATCTTATGTGTGATACTTATAGTAGGCCGCGCACGTACCTTCGGTTGACACCATGCAGGGACCCACGGGATATTCCGGAACGCAGACCTTTTTATAAAGTGGGCACTCCGGCGGGGTTTTCAGTCCCAAGAGTATCTCGCCACAGGCACATCCTTTTGGCTCTTTTGAATCAGGGACCGCAAGATCAAACTTTTTTTCCGCGTTAAAGGAATCGAATTCCTTTCGGATTTTCAGCCCGCTTTCCGCGATCGTCCCGATCCCGCGCCAGGGAGCATCGGTCGGCTCAAAGACTTGGTACATGATTTGTCGAGCCTTTTCGTTCCCTTCAAAAGTTACCGCCCGGCCGTATTCATTTTCGAGCTTCGCGTCTCCGGCCTCAAGCTATTTTATCAGCATGTAGATGGCCTGCAAGATATCCACGGGTTCAAAGCCGGAGACAACGCAAGGGATATGGTACTTCTCAACCACCGGCAGGTATGCCCCGCTCCCGATTACTATAGAAACATGGCCGGGGCAGATAAAAGCGTCTATCTTTACATTATCCGCATCCATGAGAGCGCTCAGAGCCGGCGGGACCACTTTGTGGGCGGAAAGCACGGAAAAATTCTTTGCATTCCTCTTTTCTGCCTCCAGTATTGATGCGGCAATAGTGGGAGCAGTGGTCTCAAACCCCACGCCGAGGAAGACCACCTCTTTTTGGGGATTTTTCTGTGCAATATCAAGGGCGTCAAATGCTGAATAAACAATCCGAACCTCTTTGCCCTCGGCCCGTTCGTTTTGTAATGATGAATGGGTGCCGGGGACTCTCAAAAGGTCCCCAAAGGTGGCCACTATAACATTTTGTATCCCAGCCAGTTTGATAAAGGCGTCGATTTCTCGCTGAGCGGTTACGCATACGGGACAGCCAGGCCCGGAAAGAAGCGTAATGGTTTCCGGTAGGAGCGCCCTGATCCCGCTCCGAAAAATGGCCATGGTATGGGTCCCGCACACCTCCATCAACCTAACTTTTTTTCGGCTTATCGTCCTGATCTTATCAACCATCTTGCGGGAAAGTTCCGCGTCCCGGTATTCGTCAATGTGCTTCATAGTCATAGTTATTAATTCCTTTTGTTAGTTCATCGCAAAGCATAAAGAACGCAACGTTCTAAATACAATTGGCAATTCTCTTTATTCCATACTTCATTATGTTTTCCTTTGCGCCCTTTGCGTCTTTGCGGTGAGTTGAACGATTATATGAATTCTATGAGTGTTCCTTCTTGGCGATGGCCGCCGCCGCAACCGCCTGTCCCAATGATATCCCTCCGTCATTTGTCGGGACGATAGAATGGGTAAAAACCTGAAATCCTTTATTTGCCAGGGATCTTCTCAGGCCGGCCAATAAGGTTGCGTTTTGAAATACGCCCCCGCTTAATGCCACACGATCGAGTCCGGTCTCTTTGCGGAGCAGTGCGCAGAGTTCGGAAAATAATCGGATCAGTGTAGTGTGAAATTTAGCGCTTATATCAGACACCAACGAACCATTTTCCACATCTCTTACCACGCCACGGATAATCGAATGAACCGGTATCAGGTACGAGTCCTTTTCCCGTTCCCATTCATAGTCATAAGATTCCTCTGTCTCTTCGAGTATTGCCATCTCCAGTTCCATGGCGGCCTGTCCTTCGTAAGCCACCCTCTTTCTGATACCGAGGATCGCTGCGACTCCGTCAAAAAGGCGACCGAGACTGGAGGTTTGAGGTGAGTTGACCTGTTTGGAGATCATGTCTATAATAACTCTGGTCTTGTCCTTTTCAAGCCCTTGAAAGAGGGGGAGGTCTAAGTCCTGGAATGCTTTGCCAAAGGTATTGAAAAGATAACTTACGGCCATTCGCCACGGTTCTTTAATCGCTGCCGCGCCGCCCGGCATTGGGAGATAGGCAAGGTGGGCCGCGCGCGTGAATCGATGCGCCTCGACGATCAACACCTCTCCCCCCCAGATACGACCATCTGTTCCATAGCCTGTTCCATCAAAAGAGAGTCCAATGACCGGGCCGTCTAATCTGTTTTCCGCCATACAGCTTACAATGTGAGCATGATGATGCTGTACGGCGACCTTTTTTATCCCTTTTTGTTCCTGGGCATAGCGGGTGCTGAGATAGTCGGGATGAAGGTCATAGGCCACGATTTGGGGATCGATGTCAAGGATACGACTCATATGCCGCACAGTCAGCTCAAGAAATCGATAGGTCTCAAGATTTTCCAGATCCCCTATGTGCTGGCTAAGGAAAGCATTTTCTCCCTTGGTCAGACAGACGGTATTTTTCAGCTCAGCGCCGCAGGCAAGTACCTGCGGAATCTCTTCTTTAAGGAAAACAGGGGTGGGGATGTAGCCCCTTGAGCGGCGGATAATTCGGGTGGCTTCGTCCACACTTCTGACGATGGAGTCATCGCTGCGCAGATAGATGTCCCGATTATGGACAAGGAAGTAATCGGCAATAGCGCCAAGACGTTCAAAGGCTTCATCGTTATCAATGGAGATAGGTTCTTCACTTATGTTTCCACTTGTCATAACCAGCGCTGTGAAATCATAATGCAAAAGTAGATAGTGAAGCGGTGTGTATGGGAGCATTGCCCCGAAGTTCTTGTTGCGCGGCGATATTTCATGGGGAAGCGGGTTAGGATCCCTTTTTTTCAGGAGCACGACGGGGCGCTGGGGCGAGGTTAGCAGAACCTCTTCATCCGGTTCGACATGGGCATATCTACGAACCCTATCAAGGTCGTAAGACATCAGGGCGAACGGTTTCTCTTCCCTGTGTTTCCTCTGCCGCAGCCGGATGACCGCGTCATTGTTTTCAGCATCCGCTGCCAGGTGAAATCCCCCCAAACCTTTTATCGCAACAATATACCCCTGCTTGAGAAGCTCGGCTGTTTTTTTGATAGAGTCTCCGGCCAGAATCCGTGTGCGCCGATTGTCATAAAGAGAGACATTCGGGCCACATATCTTGCAGGCGTTCGGCTGGGCATGAAATCTGCGATCTGCCGGATCATCGTATTCTTTCTGACATTCCAGACACATTTTAAAATGTTTCATGGAGGTCTTCGGACGGTCATAAGGGATATCGTCTATGATGGTATAACGGGGGCCGCAGTTGGTGCAGTTGATGAAAGGATATTGGCAACGTCGGTCTTCAGGATCAAACAACTCCCGGAGACAATCATCGCATATAGCCATGTCCGGGGAAATCAGGGTTGATCGCGACGACGCCTCTTTGCTCGCCTGGATGGTAAATTCCTTATAATTCCTGACCGGTTCATAAGACGTTGCAATCTTTGTTATGAGGGCAAGAGGCGGGCCTTCTTCAGTAAGGCCTTGGATAAACGCCTGAATCTTTTCTTCGCTCCCCTCAATATGAATAATTACCCCGGAAGAGGTATTGGCAACATTTCCCTTAAGTCCGTAATGCTGTGCCCGTTGAAAGACAAAAGGGCGAAACCCAACTCCCTGCACGATACCATTGATCGCCAGTTTTGTCCCAACCGTAATTTTTTCCGGGCCTACATGGCATTTCATTATTTTTTAATATGCTCTAAAATCCATTGGAACCAGTTATCAAGCCCCTCTTTTGTCTGACATGAAATTTCAAAGATCTTAATTTTGGGGTTAATCTTTAAGACCGCCTGCCGGATTTTGTCCATGCTACAATTCACATAGGGGAGGAGGTCGGTCTTGTTGACCAGGAGTACCGACGCCTCGTGAAACATCAATGGATATTTTTCCGGCTTGTCGTCCCCTTCGGTGACGCTTAGTATCATTACCTTAAAGTCTTCCCCCAGATCAAATTCTGCGGGGCAGACCAGATTTCCCACATTTTCGATAAAGAGGAGATCTGTTTCTTCTATGTTGATAGAGTCAAGGGCGGCCTTTATCATGTTTCCGTCCAGGTGACATGCACCGTCTGTATTGATTTGTACGGCGGAGGCCCCCGCATTGATGATTCGTTCGGCATCAGCCGATGTCTGAATATCTCCTTCGATGACTCCTATGCGCATATTATTTTTCAGATGCTCAATAGTATTTTCAAGCAAGGTGGTCTTTCCAGCTCCGGGAGAACTCATAAGATTCAGGACCAGCAGGTTGTTTTTCCGAAATAACTCCTTGTGTTCATTCGCGATACGATCATTAGCCTCAAGAATATTACGTACAACGGGTATCTTCAATGTGAAACCTCCTTTAATTTGAATATTGAATATTGATGAATTCGTAAAAAGTCTTGAGTTTGATAAAGGATGGCTAAGTAAAAAAGGTCAATATACAAGGCGTAGTAGTTTTTCAGGTATGAAGGCATACATATGGTATGTCGAGTGCCTGAAAAACTACTACAACGCAGTAGCTTGGACTTTTTACGACGCCATCAATAGTCAATCTTCAATTCATTGCGCTGCTGCCAATTCCCGAAGTAGCTTAAGAGATTCTTGCGCTTCTTCGGGATCTACTTTGTGTAGGGCAAATCCTGCATGAACGATTACGTAATCTCCCACAGCCACGTCAGTGAGAAGCATGAGAGACGCGGAACGTTTCACGCCGCCAACATCGATTGTGGCCATAGCCCCATCGATTTTTGTTACTTTTGCAGGTATGGCAAGACACATTATATTTTCCTCTAAATTCTAAATTTTGTATTTTGACCCTTGACGAATTTTATTTAATGTACTTATAATATAATTTATAACATAAATGTGCGCTAGACAACCCTATTTTACAGATTTTTTTAAAAAATAGGTTGTCAGTAGACTCTTCCTTTCCCAATGTTTATTTATGTAATAAAAACATAATCTACCCTAAAACCAAAGACGGTTATCTTAAGAACTTAAGAGCAAATCTTATATAATTTTAGACCTCATATAAAACTTTTTTGTAAAACCAAAAAGTGTATCCGCTTAACATTTTATTCCTCTTTCTCACGGACATGTCTACCAGTGGATGAAGGCGACGGCTTACAACCGCTCTTTATCCTTGGATGGTAGGTGCTGAGGAAACATACACCATAATGGGTACGCAGTTTGGCGATCTATTATTGATGGTTTCGTAAAAAGTCTTTTGCGGGGATTTTCACCAGGTAAGCCAGGGAGTGACTGGATTGAGGAAGAGGTCAAGAAACAACAGTGAAAGCCATTGAAGGGGGGTAATATGAAGAAAGTCGGTTTGTTTTTCTGCCGGGCTGAATGTATTGACTTTGAATCGGTCGATGTTGAGTCCTTAGCAAAAGAATACACGGACCTGGCCGCGGTGGGGGTCTACGATAACCTCCACCGTCCGGATGCTGTGGAGGATATTGTAAATCAGGTCAGGGTAAATTCATTGGAGGGGGTTGTTTTGGCTGCCTGCTCACCAAAATATTTCATCAACACCCTGGGTGGAGATTTACTTATTAACCGGCTGGTAGAGATGGGTATCAACCCAAACTTAATAAGCCATGCCAACCTTAAAGAACAGTGTGCCCTTCCACACAAAGAAGAGATGAGCAAGGCAACTAAAAAGGCAAAGGCTATGGTCGATGTGGCCTTAGAAAAAATAAAGGTATCTCACCCTCTGGAGATGATATCGATATCGCCTCACCGTTCGGTTTTGGTGATTGGAACGACCGCAGGCGGAATAATTGCCGCCTATCACCTTATTAATAAGGGCTATAAGGTTACACTTATTGACAATCACAGTGAGTTGAGGACTGCTGCTGAATGGATGGCAGATATCCAACCCGCCCTGGCGTCTATCCAAACAAGCCCGGATGCCCGCATCTATTTTGACACTGATGTTGCTGACCTTTCAGGTTGGTGCGGGGATTATACGGTGATCCTCCAAAGAGGGGATGAGGAAGAGAGTATCACTGTAGGAGGGATAATTCTCGCCACGGGTGATGACCTAAAATGGACAACAGCGCTACATCCCTTACTCCATATCGACGTCGACGCCAAAGGTTATTTTAAGTCTCGAAACCCACATACCATGTCCGTAAACACCACAGACGACGGGATATGCTTGATTCCCAGGCATGAAGGGAAGACAGACCTTAAAAACGTCATGCAGGGAGCGACATCGGCAGTTGTTGCCATTACTACTCTCCTTGAAAAAAATGAGATTTTACATCCTGTAACGGTCTCGGAAGTTGATGAGCAGATCTGCGGCGCCTGTTCCACATGTGTTAAGACCTGTGCCTATAGCGCGTGCACCCTCGATATGTTCAAAAGGGTATCAGTGATCGATCCTCGCAGATGTAAGGGGTGTGGAAATTGTGTGGCTGCCTGTCCCACTGGCGCCCGCGATCTGGTCACCTATCCGAACGACTATTTAATTAATGCGGTTGAGATCTACTCAAAGTGTCCTCCGCTTGGTTCGGCAAAGGTCCTAGCATTCCTTTGCGATGGTTGTGCTTATCCTGCGGCCGACAGGGCAGGAACCCTCGGATTTTCCTATCCGGCATCTGTCCTCCCCCTCGGTATTGAATGCGCAGGCAGGGTTGATACCCAATACATCTTAGAGGCATTTAAGTTTGGATTTGACGGCATCTTGTTGGGCAGATGTCGCGAGGGGCATTGCCACAACATTGTGGGGCCTACTTACATGGACAGGCGGGTGAACCTCTTTCGAGATGTAATCCGTTCGAGAGGGCTTGATAGTGAACGGGTCCGTTTCCTTGACATTTCGCCCCACGAAGGGAAACTTTTTGCCCAGGAGGTTAATCAGTTTGTGGAAGATCTAAAGAAGATAGGAGGTGAGGTGTAATGGCTAAAGTGTCAGTTGCTACTACATGGCTTCAGAGTTGTTCAGGTTGTCATATCTCGTTTTTGGATTTGCATGAATGTCTTCTGGATGTACTCGAACTTATTGACTTGAAGACTTGCCCGCCGCTGATCGATTTAAAAGAACCACCCAAGGTAACGGTTGCCCTTGTAGAAGGTGCAGTCGCCAACGAGGATAATGTAAAGGTCTTAAAAAAATTCAGAGAGCAGAGTGATATTCTTATTGCTTTTGGTTCGTGTGCCTGTTTTGGCGGTATACCCGGCCTCAGGAATCTCTTTACTAATAAGGATGTGTTGGCTCGCGCCTATGTTGAAACCGAAAGTACCGTTGATGGAAAGATCCCCGGCCATCCGGAAATCCCGAAACTGGAGGACTATGTCAAACCCCTGGATCAAGTAGTCAAGGTCGACTATATGATCCCTGGCTGTCCACCGCTCCCATCAATGATAAAGGATACACTGGTCGCCCTGATAGAAGGAAGGGAGCCGACCTTGCCCTCTCGAAACCTCTGCGAGGAATGTCCCCGACATCATAAGGATATGATTATACCGAAATTAGAATTTTTGACCGATTCGGTTTCGCCGGTCTGCGAGCTGGAGCACATAGATCCTGACAGGTGCTTCTTAGAGCAGGGTGTGGCCTGTGCTGGACTGGCAACACGCGAGGGATGCGATGCCAGGTGCTTGAAGGGTAATATGCCCTGTCGAGGGTGTATGGGACCAACGCCAGGGGCATTGGAACAGGGGGCAAAGTTGGTTAACGCCCTTGCCTCACTCTTACCTGCAGGGGGGTTGATGTTTATGGATGATATTGTCGGGTTAGGCTACCGGTTTTCCGTACCAGTCTCCTTGTATCCACACTTGGCCGGCAAAAAGGAGGTAGATTAAGATGGGCAAAAAGATTACCATTGAGCCGATAACCAGGATCGAGGGGCATGGCAAGGTAACTATCCATTTGGATGATGATGGAAACGTAGCTGAATCTCGGTTCCACGTTGTTGAGTTTCGGGGATTTGAAAAGTTCTGTGAAGGGAGAATGTTCTGGGAGATGCCGGTAATTACCGAGCGCGCTTGCGGAATATGCCCTGTAAGTCACCACTTAGCCTCAGCCAAAGCCTGCGATGACCTTCTCGGCGTTGACATCCCGCCGGCTGCAAAGAAGCTCCGTGAGCTGATGCATATGGGTCAAACGATCCATTCTCACGCGCTTCATTTCTTTTTCCTTGCCGCCCCTGACTTTGTGTTAGGACCTGATGCTGATCCGGCAAAACGAAATATTGTTGGATTAATCGAAGCTGATCCGGAACTGGGGAAAAAGGCTATCAAGTTACGTAAGATCGGACAAACAATAGTCGATCTGGTAGGAGGCAGAGCCATCCATCCGGTGACAGCCATACCAGGAGGGATGAGTAAACCCCTTTCGCATGAACACAGGTTTATACTGCTGAAAGAGATAGATGAGGCCATAGAACTCGCCAACGTAGCCATATCAGTAGGCAAGAGCGTCTTTGAGAAATATGCCGATATAGTGCCTACATTTGCTACCATACAAACCAAACATATGGGTTTAGTAAAAGATGGTAATTTGGAGCTTTATGACGGGGAACTTAGACTCATCGACGAAGACGGCAACGCACTAACCGAATTTGATCCAAAGGACTACCTTGACCACATCGGAGAGCATGTCGAGGAGTGGTCATACCTAAAATTCCCCTTTTACAAGAAGGATGGATGGCCTAAAGGGATATACCGGGTGGCGCCGCTGGCCAGGCTAAATGTAGCCGACAGCATCTCTACTCCATTGGCAAACGCGGAACTGAAGGAATTTAAGCAAGCGGGGAATGGTAAGCCTGTTCAAGCAACTCTTTATTTTCATCTCGCCCGATTGATCGAGCTTCTCTATGCCGCAGAGAGGGCGAAGGAATTGCTTGAAGATGACGAGATCGTCTCTCGTGACGTAAGAGTTCAAGTACAACGACGGGCCGGCGAAGGAATCGGTTGTATCGAGGCGCCCCGGGGGACCTTGATTCACCATTACTGGGTAGATGATGTCGGCAAAATTACACGGGCGAACCTTATTGTTGCCACTGTTCAAAACAATCCTGCTATGAATATGTCTGTCAACGAGGTTGCCAAGGAATTCATTAAGGGTGAAAAGATCAAAGAGGGGATTTTGAATCGTGTAGAGATGGCTATTCGTTGTTATGACCCCTGCCTTTCCTGTGCCACCCATGCCATCGGCCAGATGCCTTTGGAGATCAGTTTGCTGGGTGCTGACGGAACCCTGCTGGACAGGAGGATATAAAATGACCGCAGTGGAAATTGTAATGAGCAAGATAAAGCCTAAGTTGGTGGAAACCTTTGGA
>JAUWMN010000008.1 GCA_030613165.1 Desulfobacterales bacterium | reverse complement strand
CGTGCTCCGGTTGAATCTTATGTACTTGAGGAATTATCTGCGAAGGCTCGATCCTGTTACTGCCGTGCTCCGGTTGAATCTTGTCCTTGCGGTCACCGCGATTATCCCTTTTTTCAGATATCTCTTTTCCCTCTTCGAGGTCATGGAAGTGATCGCTCTTCCCGAACACTTCTTTTACCGAAGTCTTTCGTTTAACAGCTGTGCTTTTCTTGATCTTTCGTTTGACAGTTATGCTTTTCTTGACAGGTACGTGTTTAGATTCGTTTTTAGAAACGACTATTTCCTTTTCTTCAACAATTACTTGAGCTGACTCACCTTGCGGCTTAACGCTGTTCTGGGTAGTCATTGGAACGCAAGAGGCAAATAGAAAAAGAACGCATAATGTGATTACAATAGTTTTTCGCATGTGTTTGAATAAATGACCACGGAGTGGCCGCCGGCCAATCTTTTGCCATTTAATGCGCGGCACTTTCCAAATAATCTTGTGCATCCCTGTTTCCCAAAGCTGCTGCCCGTTTGAAATCTTCTATTGCATTGTCTTTATCACCGGACAGCAAGTAGACCCTTCCTCTGCCATAAAAGTACATCCCGTTTTTGGGGCTCAGCTCAAGGGCTTTGTCGAGAGAAGATATTGCCTTTTCATATTCACCGAGTTCCCCATAGGATATCCCCTGGTTGAAGTGCGCTGTGCTATTATCGGGAGAAAGCTCGATCACCTTTTTGAAAGACTTGACTGCCTTTTTATGGTTTCCATACGTGGAAAAAAGCATCCCCCGGTCAAACCAATGTCGCACGATATCGATCTCCTCTTTTTTCTCTGGGGTATCCTCTTCAGCTTTTCTTTGCGTTTCAGTCCCAGCCGGTGCTTTCTCACTTGAGGCCATAGCCACGTTCTTAAAGGACGCTACTAAGGCCTTGATGTCATCAGTCATAATTGACCACTTGGCACTGGCCCGTCCGCCTTTGAGGTCTACCAAAAATGTAATTCTCCCCATCTTGGGTAGTGGCCGCTTACTCCCCGGAGCCATCGGCATCATATCCATGATAAAATCAAGATACCCTGTCATATCGATATCCATGGTCATAAAAGGACCTCTTGCGGGTACTGTTTTTAGACCCTTTGCAATCTTGATCAGTTCACTTAGCCGTTTATCGTTGGACGCCATCAACAGGAGCTTGCCAACTGTAGTCATGCGCGTTTCGGAATTAATCATCATATCCATGCCTGGAGTATTCATCCCGTTCGGCATGGCGATAAAGGGAAACCGGGCCTTAACGCCAATGACCTTGTAACCATCCACTGTGCTGTCCGGCGTTTGTACGTATAGATTCTTGGCATCTCCACCCAAATCTTTTGCCATCGCTGTAGCCATATCCTGGCCGAATTTCATCATCCACGGCATATAGACTTCCTCTAAAAATACACTGGCGCTCTTGAGGTCATTGAGGACGGAGATCGCCTCAAAATCGAAGCTGTCCTTGCTAAAGGAGGCACCACCCGCCATTTCTCCGGTAAAGCCCTCGCAGATTGCGGCCATGCCGGCGAAATTGATCCCCACACTTTCATAGAACTTACCGAAGCACCTTTCGAGCAGATTAAGCATGCCCGTCATATCGTAACTGCGGGACCTGAAGTTCATCTGTTGTTTCGGTTTGTAGGCATCCAAAAAAGACGTCTTTCCACCCTGCGTAAAGAGCCCGGCCAACTCACTCCCGTCTGAAGCCTTTGCCTCGTAAGACATGGTAATTTTATCCGGTCTCAGGTCGAGTCCCATTGTAAGGGTTTCCACCTGTTCGGCCACCTCCAGCATTTTTAGTAACATGGTTTTTATATCTTGAGGGTTTGGCCCGAACGGAGGATTTCCCTCTCCTTGTGGAAAGTTCTCCAGTTTATTGAGTCCTTCCATAATCTGTGCATCGAATTTATTTAAGAGCGCCCGGATATTCAATTCCACGGACAACGAAGCAGTCGCTTTGGCCCCGGAGGCATCAACCAATACCGCTTTGACAGCGTCTGAAACGGTCCCGCCCGGAGGCAGCGCAAGGACATAGTAGTCAGGACCGGCAACGGCCTTGAAGGCCATCTGGAAATTTTCGTTTGACTGCTGGAAAGGAATAAGCATGGCCGCGCTTGTTTGAGCATTGTTGAAGTCGCACACCATGACGATCAATCTCGTTGGGTCAATCCAGTTTGTGCCCATGAGCATCCCTCTGAGCTGGGCTGTAGGAGAATTCATCGATTGAGCGGGAACAACGCCGATCAGTTCATCAATAACATCGAGGGTCTTCTCAAGCTCGCTGATTCTTATTAAAATCGTATCGGGGTAATTTGCCTTCTCCTGCGCCGACAGCACACTGCGCCATCCACACATCAGTATCAGACCAATAAAGGCAATGAAAACTTTACGCCAAACATGTTTAATCCTCATGAGATTCTCCTATTCTCATTGTAATGGTTCCCCGCAAAGCTTTAAAGGATAGGAATATTCAAGTCTTTGCGTCTTTGTCGTTCGACCCAGAGGCTCTCGACGGGCGGTGAGTTGAATCGTTGTTTCTTAATATATCTAACATCGTCTTTTGACTGGATTTATTTAGAAAAAAATCATGGCATGAGAACAAAAGGCTTTTTCGTTTCCTTAGGCACTTCGGTATCACCGGTAGCGTTTGGAAGGTCTTGATATCGGTAGGCGGGTTGTTTGGTCGACAAAAGCTTCTGAGCCTCTTGCATGAAGGTATTGTATCTCTTCTTACATTCGTAAAAACCGCGCCACCAGGTATAGGCCGGCGCCATCATGGCAGCTCCCATCCGAGCTCTCCGTCCTTCATAATGCCAGAGTTCATAAAACTCTATTTCCAATTGCTCGTCAAAAGGAACGGAGCTATCCAATAAACCGTTTTTGTAGAGCCTGTTCAACATATCTTGAGCGGGCTTAAAATAGACGTCATTGTATTCTTTGACCACCCGGTCTAACTGGATATAATGATTATCCACCCATAGCTTCCCGTGGCACTGCAAACAGACGGCTTTCATCTTGTCACGCTCGGCTTTCCAGTCGGTCTTTGCAGGGAACGGTTCGAAGTCGGAAGGACGTACGGTAAGCGGCGCTTGTAGTTCCCATGAAAGGCGTTCCGTGACGTCATGAGTCATCGCGATTGAGCCTACGTTACACATATGACACACAGCACAGGTAGGAGTCCGGTAAGCATGCCCTGGAATCCAATCTTGGCTGGAAGCGTTCCAGTCCCACTGGTCACCTTCTGCGCAATAAATCGCGCCATGGCTCGACTCGTTGTATATCTCGATTTGTGGGTGATCCGGTCCAACATGACACTTACGGCATGCTTCGGGTTTTCTCGCCTCAGCCCGGGAAAACTTGTGACGTGTGTGACAACTCGTGCAACTCCCTCTGCTTCCATCAACATTGATTCTACCCACCCCCACATTGGGCCATCCCTCTGATGTGATCTTGCCGTCTTTTACTTTAATAATACTCCCGTGACACACAAAACATCCTGTAGTCCGTTCCGTCTCACTGGTCATGCCACTTCTCAACCACGGATCGATCTTCCATATCAATTCCAAGGTGTTGGCATGCTTGCTCCGGCTGTATTCTTCTACTTCGTCGAAATGACAACGGGCACAAAGCAGAGGGGAGACCAACGCGGTGACCGGTACCCTGTAGGCTGGGACGCCGTACTTGTAATCCGATCTTCGGTACTGTTTGTAATGCTCCCTGCTCAGTTCGGGACTCCCAACCTCAGATTGATGACAGGTTATGCAGGTAATCCCGACCTTGGCATGAGCGCTGGCGCCCCAATCGGCTGTGATCCCCGGAGACTCTTTTTCGTGACATTCAATACACGCTATGGCTTGTTGGGACAACTCCAGATACAGTTCTTCTCTGTCAACTTCCAGGTGGGCATATGCCGAAGCGCAAACGAAAAGGGCAAGCAATCCTATGATAGGCGAAACAATACCGGTCGACCACCCAAATCCCTTCTTGCTTTTGTTTGGGCAATGGCCTGGATAGATTTTGACCGCGTATCCATTTCTTTTCGAAGATATAATGAGCAATGGCTTCTTTAAAAATTTTAAACGGTTGATACCAAATTAGAGTGTTATTTTTTGTTTATCGGCTATTATTTTAAAAACTTAAAAATCCCTTATGATACTAAGGAGATGAACGAAGCTCTTTGCAAAGGGCTCATTCCTACTTAGTCATCCGTTTCCGCTATTCTTTCAGGATGACTTACGCTCACAACCGGACAGCCCGCACGTAAGACAACCTGCTCTACCGTACTTCCCAGAAGCGCTTTCTCCGGGTCCTTTTCTTTTGAATGGTGGGCCATAACAATAAGATCAGCTTCTCTTCTTCGCGCGAATTTTACAATCTCCATGTACGGGATGCCTTCCCATGTTTTAACCTCGTAGTTATCAAAACCTTCCATGTTGGAGACATATTTATCATTGATCTTTTGTTTTACCTCTTCAAGCCTTTTTTCTATCTCCTCTTGACGACCAATCATATTTCCAGGTAAGGGAGAAATGTCTAAGGCGTGGAAAAGATACAGTTTTGATCCAAGCTGCTTGGCTGTGTTGTATGCAAAATCAAATGCTGTATCTGACGCCTTTGAAAAATCGGTTCCAAATACAATATTGGCAAATCCCATTTTTTCTTTTGGCACGGGTCGGCTCACAATCATCACGGGACACCGCGCTTTAAGACTGACACCCTGCATGGTGCTCCCGACAATGCCCCTGTAGCTTAAGGCCCCTTTTGCTTTTGCGTGCGCTCCCATAACAATAAGATCTATCTCTTCTTTTCTTGCAAGTCTCATAATCTCGGTATGTGGCACCCCGGCCCGCGTCTCGATTACATAGTTGTCAAGCCCCTTTAATTGGTCGGCATAGGTCTTTTCTATCTCTGCCTTGACCTTGTCAACATATTCCTGGCTGTAATATTCTTGCTCACCTGTCTTAAAGTCCACTACAAAAGCGCCAAAGCCACGTGTAGGAAATCCAAGAACGTGAAATATATAAAGCTTTGCATTGTCTTTTTTTGCCAGTTCAAAAGCCACATCGGCAGCGTCATTACATACATCGGATGAAGTTGTAGCAAACAAGATCTTTTTAAACATGGGCGCCTCCTTTCAATTAAGGGTTACAATGTATTCATTGCCTTTAAAAACGTCTGCGCTGGTTCATCGCCAATAAACTCAACTGTGTCGTTCAGGACCACCTTAGGAGTTGATTGAACGCTGTATTTTTTTGCCAGAGCAGGAAACTCCGTTACATTAATCATGTCCGCGCGAATCTTGTCGTTAACATAGGCGATGAGATGAGCTGTTCGGACAGTCTTAGCACAAACTGGACATTGAGGTGTTGTAAAAACCTGAATGTGAACCTGCCTGTTAAAATCGATAATATTGTCTAATGTTGAATCAGATGTTATTTCAACGGGTTCCGCAACAAGCGATAAGGCATAGACAAAAGATGCTACTTCATATTCGCTCGGAATACCGAAAAACCGTATCCCGTAATCTCGTCCCGACTCCGCCAGCAGGACATAAGCGGGGACCTTGTCGACCCCGCAGCTTTCAGCCAGTTTGGGCTTCTCGTCAACGTCATATATGGCTACTATCAACTTATTATTGGATATTTGAGCTAATTCTTCAATGAAGCGGACCCCCTCAGCGCAGGAGCTACAACCCGTTTTGCTAATAAAGTAAAGGACCTTTACCTTTTGCTTGAAATTAGACAGCTCTACACTAATTTTTGCCTTGAGATCATCCGGTAATATTTCGATTTGATCCACCCTTAATTTTGTTCTGGAGTATCCTTAATAGCTTCCATTAATTTCTTCCACCTTTCCTCTCCAAGGCATTTTTTTGCGCTCTTGCACCACTCCACGCAGGAAGGAACCCGCTCTTTATAGACGATTTCTCCACAAGCTCTGCATTTGACCCGCAGTTCATCAGAAAAAATTTCCACCTCGTTACCGCATTGCGGGCACTTGTGAAGACTGATTTTGAGATTTCGAGAATTCTGTCCAGGACACTTGCCGCTCATTAGATTATATTCTATCCTTTTCCCCAATTATTTTGGAACCCGGACAATGAGTAAAAAGGGAGTACGATCAGTAGATAATAATTTTTATAATATCATTATATTATATGTGGATCAACATCAATTATTTTAGTCATCAATCTTTCTTATTTTATTATGTTCCTTTTTCGAAAGGCCGGCAATCAAATTCGCACGCATTTTCATGCCCACATTATTTTAACAAATAAGCTCTAATTATTTAATAATTGCAGCTTATCTTATTATCCCTCTGTAATAATTCGAAATGTTTTTTTGTAAATTACCGATCAAGGAATCAAACATTAGCGCCGATACTTATTATGGTTTCCAACGCTTCAAAAAATAATTTTTTATAATCCGGCAAGCGCTATTCAGATTGCAAAAAAAACTCATTTTTGTGGTGAGGGAGTTATTATGGACATCAAGGAAAGAATTATTGAGTTAAAAAAGAAACGTAACGCTGTAATTATTGCGCACCATTATGCGCCTGTTGAGGTTCATGAGGTTGCGGATGTTCTTTCAGATAGTCGAGGCTTTTTCGAATCAATGAAAGACGGCTTCGATGCTGATGTGATAGTTGTTATAGCCCCGACTTTTTTTGCGGAACTCGCGGCAGCACTGTTACCTGATAAAATTGTGCTTGTTCCTGTTAAGATAGAATGTCCGGTTGCGATGCACAGGGACCTACATTTCGGGAAAGTGAGTGAATTCAAAGCGCTTCATCCCGGCATTCCTTTGGTATGTTATGCGACTTCTCCTTTTCAGACAAAACTTCTTGCAGATGCTATAGCATTACCCGGAGAGGTAGTTCAGATAATTCAATCCATAGATGCAGATGAAGTCATCTTTGTTGGAGAAAAAAACTGTGGCGAAGAGGCGGCCAAATCTTCCGGAAAGAGGGTTATACTTTATCCTAATAATCCCGTTTGCAATGTATACGATGCGGTCAACATGGCGGATGTTGAAAAGCTAAGAAAAGAATATCCGGATGCTTGTTTAATGGTCCACCCGGAGTGCAAGCCGGAAGTTTGTGAAGCGGCGGATCATGTTATAGGGACAGGCGCGATGCACAATTATATTAAAGAAGATAAAGCAACAAGCACATATGTATTGGGGACAGAATTGGGATTCTGTCTTAGGATGCAAAATGAATTCCCAGAGAGAAAATTTATTCACTTAAGCCCTTATTTACTATGTAATGTCTTCAAACCCCTTAGAATTGAAACTGTCTGCGACGCTCTTGAGAATATGAAAGAAAAGATTGAAGTAGATAAAGCCGTAGCCAGGGCGGTAGTCCCTCTTTTTTCCAGTATGCTTGGCATTGATTCTGCATCAAGCGAGTCCTCAACACTGGATGATAATGCGCTTGTTTTACTGAAGGGGGCGTGTGAAACAAAAGCGGCTGCCACTATTATGACGACAAATTCAGGCGTAGTATGCAAGGCCCGGTTTGAATCCCTCTCAAAAAACTCCGTGTCATTCATATTGCGTGATTGCCCGGATTTGGATTTCAGACCGTTAGTGATGTGTTGTGTTGCCTATTATAAAGGAGACCGCGCCGTTTTCTTCGCGTCCATGGTTCAATACTACATCAAAGATGACGCCTCGGAACCGGCTCAACTGATCCTTAAGCGACCGCAGAAGCTCTTTTGGACGGATACCCGCCAATCATTTCGTATACCTGTTTTTACCGACAGCGGCCTCCGTGTTCAGGTGAAGATGCCCGGTCACAACATGACGTTCAATCCTCGAGTTATTGATATTGGCTATGATGGGATTCTAATTGATTTCCAAGCAGACGAAACTCCCGATCTATCAGTTGGCGCTCGGCTTTCAATTGAACTGAGGTTTGGGAAAAATGTCGCTGAGCTGGAAGCCGAGGTCCGGGTCCGGCGTGGTCATGAAAACCATTACGGGCTATTATTCCTGGAGACTACACATGAAAATGGGGTGACGCTACACACAATTGTGAGTCTTCTTCAGCAGGAACAGGTAATCATAAAGTAGGACAATACTGTCTTCCCTAAGAAAGGAGAGCAAAATGTTAAAGTTTTTCTCGGGCATGAGCGGATCCGTAAACTCCCGGCGAGCGATGCGTGAATGCCTTGAAATCGCCATGGGAGATGAAGAACAGTACGACGCCGACCTTATCATTTTTCACACCTCGGTCGGTCACAATTTTAAGGAACTCTTGGACGAAGCAAGGCTGGCCGCGCCAAAAGCCCGGATTGTTGGATGCTCATGCGCTGGAATTATCGGCAAAGAAGGCGCCAATGAAAACATGAAGGCGCTCGCGGTGATGGCTGTTAAAGGAGACCGCAACGAGTGGCATTTGGCCCACACCGACAATATTCGCGGTCACAACTCATATGACCAGGCCGTCAAGATGGCAAGCCAGCTCAAGGAACAGACTCCGAACGCCAATATGGTCTTGCGGTTGGCCTCCGGCATCGATATCGCGGCGGACCGAGCCATAGAAGGGATCGAGTCGGTCTTTGGCCCGGAGACCAAGATCTTTGGGGGCACGTCCAGCGACAACATGCGCGCCGTCAGCTCTTTCCAGTTTCTTGACGATCAGATCTTCGAGCGTGGCGCGGTTCTCATCGGGTTTGCGGACCCCTCTCTTGAAGTAGAGATGGGCGTGCATCACGGAAGCGTTCCGGTGGGCATGCCATTTGAGGTCACGCGAGCAGAAGCCAACCGCATTTACGAACTCGACGGCAAGCCGGCTTGGCACATGCTGATGGACCGGCTTGGTCAACCGCACGACACACACCCTGGTCCAATGTTGCCTTTGACGGGCCTTGGACAAGAACTTGCTCCAGGTCTACACGAAGAGTACAACAACAAACTTATACTGCGTTGCGTCGTGAAGACAGATCCGGACGGGAGTTTCTATTTTCCCGTAGACGTACAGGTAGGCGCCAAGCTTTGGCTCACGGAACGGAACGAAGATCTGATCTTCGACGGGCTCGAAACAATGATGGAACGACTTAAAGAACGGCTGAACGGTCGTATACCCGTAGCTGTTTTTCATACAGACTGCGGCGCGCGCGGACGTTTTCTCTTTGATCGAATCCTCAAGGACGAAATCGTGAGTCGCATGCAGAGCCCACTTTGTGGTGACCAAGACGTGCCGTGGCTTGGAATGTATGGTTTCGGTGAATTTGCCCAACTCGGCGGACGCAACTGGTTTCACAACTACACGACCTCTCTTTACTGTCTCGTCAAGAAGCAGTAGAGGAGCGTGGCCTATGTCTTGCGGGGACATGAGATGAGCTCGGAAAAACGTAAACGATCTTATGAGGAACTTGAGGCGCTGTGCGCTGATTTGGAGATTTCGGCTACTCGAGCCATCGCAGTCAAACAGGATCTGATTCAAACCCGCAATAAACTCGACCGTGAGCTTGGTAGATACAAGCACATCCAGTCTTATTCCGAACAAGTTCTTCGGCGGCGCGGGGATTTCGGCACCATAACTACTGAGTCCATCGTCGAAGCCTACGAGGTTGAGGTGGCTTTGGTAGGCCGCTTTCGAGATAAGGAACAGAATCTCGAGATGGTCGGAGCCTTTGGCCTCGAACGCCCTCCGGATTTGCTTTCATTTGATCCTTCCTGGCTTTCAGGCCGTAAAGCGCTCCTCTTCGATTGCAATCACCCTTTGATGCGCACCTGGTCCTCTATGCAGCTATGCGAAGCAATGATCTGCCCTTTTTTCGACCAGAATTCGTTGTTTTCCGGTATCATGCTTGGTGGACGTACGGAACACCGCAAACAATTCTATCCAGAGATCGACCCGGAATTCCTTTCTTCGTTCGCGGTCATGACCGAGCAAGCCGGTCTACTTCTTCGGATTCTTGAATATCATGAAAACCTTGAAGTGCTCGTGGATGAACGAACCGCCGAGCTTTCAAGAATCAATGCGAACCTGAAACAGGAAATTGTTGAACGCAAGCGAGCAGATAAAAAAAGAAGGCAACTCGAAACCCGGATTCAGCGTGCTGAAAAAATGGAGGCCGTAGGCACATTAGCAGGAGGAGTTGCTCACGACCTAAACAATATCTTAAGCGCTCTTGTAAGTTATCCAGAGCTTTTGTGTCTGGATATTCCCGAAGAGAGCCCCTTAAGAGGTCCAATGTTGACCATAGCAAAATCAGGAAAAAAGGCGGCAGCCATCGTTCAGGACCTGCTAACCTTGGCAAGAAGAGCCGTGCCTGTTATGAAGGTAACAAACATAAATGATATTATAACAGATTATTTGACTTCGCCTGAGCATGAAAAACTAAAAACATTTCATCCAAAAGTTGAATTTGAATCCCGTCTTGAAACAGGCTTATTTAATGTGTTTGGCTCAACTGTTCATTTATCAAAAACCATCATGAATTTGGTTTCTAATGCGGCTGAGGCATTGCCTCACGGAGGGATGGTCACCATATCTACAAGAAACCAATATGTCGACAGACCAATGCCGGGCTATGACGAGGTAAAAGAAGGCGATTACGTAGTCCTAAGTGTGGCTGACAATGGAACGGGAATCCCACCCGAGTATCTGGAAAAAATTTTTGAACCGTTCTATACTAAAAAAACCATGGGAAGAAGCGGAACAGGTTTAGGCATGGCTGTTGTATGGACAACAGCACAAGACCATAAAGGATATATTGACGTTCAAAGCGCTGAAGAGAAAGGAACGACCTTTGAACTTTATTTTCCGATTACGAGAAAGAAAGTAGAAAGCGACAAATCCACCATACCGATTGAAGAGTATATGGGTAATGGTGAAAACATTCTGGTGGTAGATGACGTAAGAGAACAAAGAGAAATTGCGACTTTAGTGTTAACCGAGTTAGGATATTCCGTTCAGACTGTTTCGAGCGGTGAAGAGGCTGTTGAGTACATGAAAACCAACTCAGCAGATATATTGGTCCTGGACATGATTATGGAACCGGGCATAGACGGTCTTGACACCTACAAAAAAATTCTCAAATTGCATCCTGCGCAGAAAGCAATAATCGCCAGTGGATTTTCCGAAACAGACCGTGTTAAAGAAGCTCACAGGTTAGGTGCGGGAGAATATATCAGGAAACCATACACGATAGAGAAAATAGGGCTGGCGGTGAAAAGTGAATTGTTGAAATCATAAACATGATGGATTCGGAACGCTTTCCTCCTCCTGTACAAATCCTCTTTCAAATCCTCTTTCTTGACATTCCAGATGAATCACATTAGTTTTTAAAAATTATAGCGCATCTTTTTTCTTTTGCGAGAGTTTCACACTGTTTTTCAGGAGCAAAACTTTTGAAACAGAACAAAAAACCTTTTATTGTTCCCGTATTTATCCCCCACCAGGGATGCCCGCACCGTTGTGTCTTTTGCGATCAACGCTCGGTCACAGGCACAGCCGCTGCCTCCCCTTCTCCTGAAGATGTCAAAAAGAGGATTCAGGATTTTTTATGCTACAAGCGGGAATATCATTGGCCTGTTGAGATCGCCTTTTACGGGGGAACCTTTACCGGCCTTCCGTACGATTACCAGGAAGAGCTTCTGAAAACCGCCGGGCAATTTATCTTTAACGGGTCTGTTCACTGTATCCGCCTTTCTACAAGACCGGACACTATTAGTGAAAAAAACCTCGATCTTTTGAAAGAACATAATGTCACAACTGTGGAATTAGGGGCTCAGTCCATGGAAGACCGAGTGCTTTCCGCTTCACGAAGAGGACATACAGCATCTGACACGATCAGGGCTGTTAGGCTTCTTAAAAATTACGGGTTTAAAGTAGGATTGCAAATCATGCCCGGTCTTCCCGGTGATACTGAACAATCTATTCTTGATACAGGAGAAAAGATAGCCTCACTCAGGCCTGATATCGTGCGTATCTACCCAACTGTTGTTCTAAAAAACAGCCATCTTGCCCGGTTATATCAGCAGGGACGCTACGTGCCTCTGACACTGGAACAAGGCGTACGCATTGCCAAAGATCTCTTGTGCCTGTTTAACAGTCATGGCATTTCCGTGATACGCTTGGGTCTTCAAGCCTCAGAGTCCCTTAATGGTCCAAACGGTATCATTGCAGGCCCCTTTCATCCATCGTTCGGACATCTGGTACATTCGGCAATCTTTTTGGATAAGACTGTTGAGTTGGTAGAAAAGATGAAACCCAAGCCGACCCGTATCACATTGCGGGTGGCCCCGTCTGACGTACCGAAGTTGAGGGGGCTTCATAACAGCAATGTAAGAGAGCTGCTAAATCGCTTCCATTTTGAAGATATCAGGGTGGTCCCTGACAGCATCATCCCAAAGGGGAGTGTGGCATATGGGTAAGGAACCTTTTAAATCAGGATTTATCGCTATCCTCGGCGCCCCCAATGTGGGAAAATCAACTCTTTTGAATCAGATCCTGGGGCAAAAAATATCCATTACATCGGAAAAGCCTCAGACAACCCGGACTCGAATATTGGGTGTGCTTCACAGGCCGCATGCTCAGTTGATCTTTCTCGATACGCCGGGCGTCCATCAAGCAAAACAGACGTTGAACAAGCGAATGGTCAAGATCGCGCTGGGGACACTCGGAGATGTGGACCAGATATTGTACGTTATCGACGCGAGCCGGCCAGACGAGGACTCAGACGCTTTTTTACTAAGAAACCTCAGAAAGGTTAAGACACCTGTTATCCTTGCCATAAACAAGGTGGATCTTATAGAAAAGGAATCCCTTCTTCCTCTTATGGAAACATGGAACAAGAGACATCCTTTTCATGCCGTTGTCCCGATCTCTGCCTTAAAAGATATCCAGATTGACCAACTCCTTGATGAAATGTCCGTTCTTCTGCCCGAAGGTCCTCTTTACTTTCCTGAAGACACCATAACCGACCAACCGGTTCGGCTGATCGCGTCTGAAATGCTACGGGAAAAAATATTTCGTCTGACCAGCCAGGAAATCCCTTACTCTGTTGCCGTTACAATAGATACCTTTACAGAAATACCTGACAAGAACCGCGTAGATATTGAAGCCACCATACATGTAGAGCGGGACTCCCAAAAAGGGATCATTATCGGCAAAGGCGGGACAATGCTAAAAAAGATCGGCTCCATGGCCCGGTTGGACATTCAACGGATGGTAGGCTCTCAGGTCTTCTTAAAACTCTGGGTGCGGGTTCAAAAAAACTGGAGTAAAAACGCCCAGGCGCTTTCCGGATTCGGCTATTAGAATGATCCTTTCATTCCATCCCTGCATTGAAGGCGATGTAAACATCATCTGCGCCGGAAGACCTCCGGGCGATGAAGATGTGGCTGCCATTAAAAAGGCGCGCGCGATCATCCTCCCGCAGGGGGTTACAGAACAACTCTACCGGCTCTGTCGCATCCATTGTCCGCGCGTATTTCCCAACTATGATGCTCGCTTTGATTACCCGGGGAAGCTCGGCCAGAGCAAACTCTTTCAAGAAAATAAGGTTTCCTATCCACCTACGGTTACCTTTGCTGATGTCAACGCCTACCAGGAAGCTTTTGAAAAGGGCAAAGCAAATACCCCCCCCTTTGATTTTCCCTTTGTATTGAAGCTCAACGAGGGTGGTGAGGGTGAGGGCGTTTTTTTGCTGAAAAATCAAAAAGACCTGGATACCGCGCTCGGCAATGTCGCGCAGGCGGAAAGAAGCGGCCAAAAAGGGTTTATTGTTCAGGCGCATATCCCCAATGAAGGCAGAACACTTCGTGTAGTGGTGATCGGGGAACAATTTTTTAGTTACTGGCGCATTCAAGAAGATAAAGATGTTTTTCAGAGCAATCTCCGGACCGGCGCGCGCATCGATCATCACCTATCTCCAGAACTGCAAGAAGCAGCTATTACGTCCGCCCGTGATTTTTGCCGTAGTACGGGAATTAACCTGGCCGGCTTTGACTTTTT
Source organism: Desulfobacterales bacterium (assembly GCA_030613165.1). Taxonomy (GTDB): domain Bacteria; phylum Desulfobacterota; class Desulfobacteria; order Desulfobacterales. The sequence continues at coordinate 581 of JAUWMN010000008.1, read as the reverse complement.
GTTTCCGCAAGATGCCGCCGAACCCCAACCATTATTTTTGGAGATCAATTACTTTTTCGGGAGACGGGGATTGGGTGGGTCTTTTAAGTTTTACGAATTGTTGGAGAAGGCGGTTGAAGAGTGGCTCGTTAATAACAACGAGTCCGTTGCATAAGATAAGCAACTGACAACAAACAACGGACAACGGACAAAAGAAGGAGCATGAGTATGAACATCCTGCTGACAGGTGGGACCGGTTTTATCGGCGCCCAATTGGTCGCGAGATTGGTAGAAGAGGGACACCGGGTAACCGTGATTGACCGGTCAGGGGCTGGGAAAAAGAGTCTCGCGAGGGAGGTTCAGATTATCCAGGGTGATACTACTCGTGAAGGCGCCTGGCGGGACGCTGTTGCAAACAATGAGGTAGTAATCTATTTGGCGGGAGCTTCTATTTTTACCAGGTGGAACGATAAGATCAAAACCTTGATATACGAGAGCCGAATCCTGACTACACGAAACATTGTCAATGCCATGGGAAAGAATAATGTAACGCTGTTCAGTACATCTGCTGTGGGGTACTACGGCCCACGAGACGATGAAGA
>JAUWMN010000069.1 GCA_030613165.1 Desulfobacterales bacterium | reverse complement strand
CCGTCCCCAAACTTAGAGAGACATTTTTTTCGAGCAATTTAAAATCCGCGGTGCGCAGGCTGACCGGCACAATCGAGCAATTAAGGGGCGAGGCCGTTCGCGAACATAAGGAGGTTTGGTTAAATTTCAATTTGGATTCTGAGAGCTACTGGGTTACCTCCTCGGATATGAATGACAAAGAAATTGATGATGTAACCCGCATAAGACTTCCATCAGGAGTTGATCTCATAGACATTGCTTCTCCCTCCGGCAAGGTCATGGTTGGCAGCGCTAAAATACGTTTTTCTCCAAGGGGATATGTGGAAGAAGCGCTGATTCATCTTGGCGATAGAAGTGACAACGTCTATACTCTTTTCCTACCTTCGTTTCTTCCTAAGGTGAAGATTGAGAATCAGTATATAGAATGAGACAATATTCCCACCATAACGGTTTTACCCTCCTTGAAGTTATGGTAGCAATGGCAATATTGGCCATAGCCTTAGTAGCAGTTTTTAGATCCCAGGCACAGAGCATTTCCATCGCGAATGAAGCCCGTCTGGCAACCACGGCATCATTGTTGGCGCAAAGTAAAATGGCTGAAATTGAAAGCATGGGAGTTGAAGGAACATATGGAGACTTTGGTGAGGATTTCTCGAACTATCGGTGGGAAATATCCACATCGGATACTGAGCTGAAGTACCTGACAAAAGTAGAGCTAATTATCACATGGGAAAAAGGAAATTTTGCCCGTGAACGCCGGGTTGTACTTTATAAGTACGCGAAAGAGAATGAATAAAAAGAAAGGAAAAAACAAGTCGGGATTCACGCTGCTGGAAATCCTGATCGCGGTTTTCATCCTCAGCATTGTTGTTTCAACCATATATGCGGCGTATTCCGGAACATTCAGTATTGTAGAGAGTACTACAAGAGAGGCGGAGATCTATGCCATGGCGCGTATTGCCATGGAAAGAATCGTGGAAGATCTGGAGTCTCTATATAGCCCTTATATCCCTGCCGGTGAAACAGATGAGGAGAAAGAGCAGGCTCGTTCTCGTTACGGGCTTATCACGACAGAGGGTGAGGTGGGCGATAAGACCTTTGACAACCTTGTATTTACCTCCACAGCACACCTCTCTTTTAGCGTAGAATCAAAAGGAGATACGATCACAAAGATTCAATACTATATTAAAGAAGGAGATAACAACGGAGTTTTTGCCCTCTGCCGGAGCGATCAACCCGACTCGGATGGTGATCTGGAAAGCGAGATATCACAGGGCCCGGTTTTATGTGAGGGGCTGACTAACGTTGAATTTATGTACCATGATGCTAAAGAGACCTCCTATGACCACTGGGACTCCAGATCTGAGGAGTTTGACTATGAAGTTCCTGCCATGGTTACGGTGCGTTTATCGTTTTTGAATTCCTCTGCCCCGGAGGCCCCGTATCTTTTTACAACCGGCGTGGCAATACCTGCCGGTATCGGGAGGTAAGGGTGAAAAAGCACTTCCGTAACAACCGAGGTGTGGCCCTGATATTAGTCCTGATGATCATCGCAATCATTGTTGTGGTGACCCTTGACTTTAATAGCGATATGCGCACTGATTTTACCGCTGCGGCCAATGTGCGCGACGGGATCTCCCTCCGTTATGTTGCTAAATCGGGTTTTAACTGTGCCTTGGCGGTATTGGCAGAAGATTTTGAAGAGAATCCCTATGATACCCTTCATGAAGATTGGGCCAAGAGTGCTTTACTGTCGGCAGGGGCATCTAACCTTGAAGGCTTCGAAGGTATTCGTCTTGCGGTGAATATCTCTGACTGTTCCGGCAAGATACAGATTAACAGTTTGGGAAATATGAACTCCAACGTTGTGACACGACAGCAAGACTTGCTTCAGCGGTTTTTCAGTCTCCCCGAATTTGATCTTGATCCGGACACAGTGACTGCTATGGTAGATTCTATCAAAGATTGGATCGATAAGGATGATGAATTAACCGGCCTGGAGGGCGCGGAAGATTCTTATTATCAATCTCAGGACCCACCGTGCGCATGTAATAACGGGCCGGTACAAACCATCTCATCCCTTCGTAAGGTAAGAGGATTCAAGGATATTGAACAAAAAACATTTGACAAGATCGTCGAGCGCCTGACTCCGTACGGCGATGATGGCAAAGTCAATATCAATACAGCGGATCGTCTCATTCTCGAAGCTCTTGCCGGGGGGATAGATGCCGAGCTTGTCGAGGCGATCAACGATTATCGCCTGGAGGAAGAGAATGATCTGTCTGATCTTTCATGGTATACGAATGTTCCCGGCATGGGAGCTATAACAATCGATGATAATTTGATAACTACTGAAAGTCTGTTTTTTGAAATTTCCAGCAATGCCGGTCTTGCCGTTGGAGAAGGTAAGATTGCCTTGACAAAGCATGTGGAAGGTTTTGTTGAGAGGGTTAAACGAGATGGGAAAAAGGGAATTGATGTGCTTTGTTGGAGGGTTGAATAAAAGAAAAAAGGTAATGGCTCATCGCAAAGACGCAAAGATCGCAAAGTTTTAATGATTTTCTTTTAGAATGTACCTTCTTTTATCAAGTTTTTCTTTGCGTCTTTGCGGTGAGATAAGTGGTTCACAAAAAGGAGATATTAGAGAGATATGGAAGTAAAATTTACCAAACTGGAGCGTGCGCTAAAGGCTGACACGTTAGTTCTTCCTTTTATTGAGGGAGAAAAAGAGATAGAAACAGATATAAAATTAAAGAGAGTAATAAAACCTGCTCTTGCTTTAAAAGATACAAAAGGCAAAAAGGGGGAAGTTTCTCTTTTTTATCCCGATAAAAAGGACGTCCCCAAAAGGATCTTTCTTGTCGGTTTAGGCAAGAAAGAAGAACTTAACATAGAACCGATCAGACAGGCGTATGCCTCAGTTGCTAAGAAGCTCGTATCAATGAAGATCAACACAGCTTCTATAGTTGTTCCGGAGATAGGCAACGACGAGCTCAGCCGAGGCGAGCGATTGCGGCCCGCAGATATTGCAGGCGCTGTGGCAGAAGGTATATTCTTGAGCGATTATTCCTTTGACAAATATGTATCTCCTGAAAAGGAGGAAGATAAATATCAGCCCTTAAAATCGATCACCTTTGTCGGTAATCTCCCAAAGAGAGTCACAGAGACGGTGCGCGAAAAACTGGTCATTGCGGATGCTGTAAAATATGCCCGCGATCTTCAGAACGATACAGCAGATCTGGTTTGCCCTGAATATTTGGCGCAACAGGCAAAGGCTATTGCAAAAGAACATGGATTAAAATGTACGGTCTTGGATAAAAAGAAGATCGAAAAACTCGGTATGGGACTCCTTCTTGCAGTAAACCGCGGATCGAATCTGGAGCCGCGCTTCATTTTGCTGGAATATAAGGGAGACCCCAAGAGCAAAGATAAGACCGCGATATTAGGGAAAGGGCTTACCTTTGACTCACGCCGCTACAATCTGAAACCGACCAAATTTATCGAAACCATGCGAGAAGACATGTCCGGCGCGGCGGTGACTCTCGGCGTAATAAAAGGAGCCGCGCGACTGAAGTTGAAAAAAAATCTTGTGGGGGTGATCCCTGCCACTGAAAATATGATTGGAAGCCGCGCTTACAAACCAGGGGACATTTATCCGTCCATGTCAGGCAAGACCGTGGAGATCGGAAGCACCGATGCCGAAGGTCGTCTTATCCTTGCAGATGCCCTCACGTATATCGTACAAAAGATCAAACCTGCCAGGATTATTGATTTTGCCACCCTTACCGGCGCGATGCTGATCACCTTCGGCGATGTGGTGATCGGCGTCATGACCAATGATGACAAAATATATGAAACAATCTATAAGGCCGGAGAAGCAACATATGAACGAGTGTGGCGGCTGCCGATTTACGACGAATACAGAGAACTCTTAAAATCAGATATTGCTGATATCAAAAACCTGGGCGGAAGGCCCGCGGGTTCGATTACCGCGGCGGCATTCTTAGAGAAGTTCGTTGAGGAGACTCCATGGCTCCACCTTGACATCGCAGGCGTGTCGTGGCTCGAAAAGGAGCGGCACTACCTCCCAAAATACGGTACTGGCACGGGAGTGCGGTTGATGATAGAGTTCTTGAAAAGGATGTGAAAGGAGTAAGTCAAAATGGGGGTAAAAATATTAGTTGTTGATGATGAAGCTGATGTGCGCAATGTGATTGCCGCCGCCCTGGAAAAGTTTGGTTATAGTAGTGATATTGCCGATAGTGTTAAGATCGCAACGGAGTTAATGGAATCTATAGAATATGATATTATTATAACAGACAAGAACATGCCCGATGATATAGATGGCAGTCAAGAAGGCGGGATGAATATTTTGAGATACGCAACAAAGCATCTGCCGGCCGCCGAGGTTCTAATTATGACCGGATACGCAACAATAGAAACCGCAATAGAGGCGATGAAGCTTGGCGCTTTTGATTATATCCAAAAACCTTTTTCAATCGAAGAGATAAGAGAAAAGATTGAGAGAATATTGGAATACAAGAGCTTTATTAACCCGGAAAATACCATCCCAATTTACAAAACCCTTCATAATGACATATTGAATTTATTGGAGAATAAGCACAATCTTACTGATGATGAACGTTATAAGTTGTTGCAGTCCTTAAATACAAAAATTGATTATTTTTTTAGGGCACAGAAAGAATGGGAAAAAATTATCCTCGTGCAAAGAGAAGCGCTTGCGAAAATAGGGGCTTATGTAGAAGAATTAAAAGAATATATTGGTCAAACCGCTCCTTCTTACAGTTTGATTGAAAAGATCTGCGAAGAATCAAACAGACGGCTATAAGGTGAAACCTTGGTTTCAAGCTGTCAGGTAGTCAATTCCTTGTCCAGCCATTTCAAGTAACTCTCACTCCCCCCTTTAATAGGAACACTTATTATTTCCGGCACCTCATACGGATGGATTTCCTGGATTGCTTTTTTAAGCTTTGCATAAAGTGGTTGGCTACTTTTCATGACACAGAGCCATTCGCCTGCTTCTTCTATCTTCTCTTTCCACCAGTAGACACTGGTAATGGGGCCGATTACCTGAACGCAGGCCGCCAGTCTTTTTTCTACAATTGAATGCGCGATTTTTTGGGCGTCTTCTTTCGTTTCGGTTGTTGTGGTTACCTGGATATACTCTGTCATAGTGAAGTCTCCCTTTTTTTATTGGACAGGATAAAACAATATTAACATTCCCTATTGGCAAAATATGTATCATAATTAGATAAGAGAGCCAAAGAGAGTTTTCAGAAGGATAAAGAACCTTGGCACGATATAATTATAAAAAGAATAGCCGGCGATCCAAGCCTTCCTATAGACGTCGCAGAACTCCAATGACCGTAAGTTCCAGGCTCAGACCAAAAGCGGACAGCCGGCTGAAGACTATCTTCGCAAAGATCGGGGTCCCCGAAGAAAAACCGTTTAAACCGGATCCTTTTCAACTTGAAGCCCTCGCCGCCATACAGGAGACCGATTGTCTGGTTACGGCGCCGACCGGTTCGGGAAAGACATGGATCGCAGAGCAGGCTATAGCGCCGCTTCATGCAAAGGGTAAGAGGGTGTGGTATGCTTCTCCGTTAAAGGCCCTTACGAATTCGAAATATACGGAATTCAAGGCCCGCTTTGGAGCGGAGGAAGTTGGAATCCTGACGGGTGACCGAAAGGAGAACGCGGATGCTCCGATTATTGTAGGAACCACGGAGATCTTGCGGAACCATCTCTACGATGTAATGCGTGAAGGTGTAGATTTCCCGGCAGACCTGATTGTGCTTGACGAGGCCCATTTTTTAGGGGACCCGGATCGCGGTGTGGTCTGGGAAGAAGTTATGATTTATCTTCCGGAGCGACTCAATCTGTTGATGCTCTCTGCTACCATATCGAATGCGGGTCAGATTGCCGATTGGCTTGAATCGATACGACATAAAAAGTGTATCGTAGTTGATGAAGAGAAGAGGTCGGTCCCCCTCTATCCCCTGTTTCTTCACCCCTCTGGTGAACTTTTGCCCCTTACAGGACGAAAAGGGATCGACAGAAAGGTTGAAAGATACCTGAACAGCGAAAATCCTCCCTTTCTTGCTCCCCCTCACATGCTGCCGCCATTTGGTGATATAATGCGTGTGCTGCGAAAATATCATCTCCTTCCTGCTATTTTCTTTCTGAAGTCAAGAGCGGACTGTAATGCCGCGTTGGATTTTTGTGGGTATGCCGAAAGTTCCCCGGATCCGGACGCACGGTTGGAGCACGGGATAGAGGAGCTTTTAGCTAAATATCCGTACCTAAGAAACCACAAGCAGCTTTCATATATCAGGGAGGCGAGGGTGGCGGCACATCACGCCGGACAGCTCCCAGGTTGGAAACTTTTTGTGGAAAAGATTATGACCGAAGGCCTTCTTGACGCGGTATTCGCTACTTCTACTGTGGCGGCAGGGGTTAATTTCCCGGCCCGTACTGTAGTGTTTTTTAATTCAGACCGGTTCAACGGCCACGAATTTGTGCCCCTGGATGCTACTGAGTTTCACCAGATGACCGGCAGGGCCGGCCGAAGGGGGATGGACAATATCGGTTTTGCGCTGGCTGTGCCGGGTAAGTTTATGGATATCCGGTTGGTAAACAAACTCCTTGGAGCTCCTCCAGAGCCGATTTTTAGCCGGATTACCGTCAATTTCTCCATGGTCCTCAATCTTCTCTTGTCACATACCCCCGAGGAGGTGAAGGATGTTTTTGAGAAGTCTTTTGCCACGTATCTGAACATCGAAAGACAGCAAAAAGGGATTGAGAAGCGATTTCATAAGGCGCTTGAAGCGCTTTCTGATTTTTTGCCGGAAAGAATGTGTGACAGCCCTTCAAAAGGAGTCGATTTGATCAGGAAAAGAAGGATGTTACACACGGAGTTGCGGGGCCTGAATAGACAAGTTAGACATATGAGGACCCGGCTTGGCAAGGAAGGCGCTCTCGTGCCGGGAAGATTGTTTCTGGATAAGAAAAAACGCCTGTACTGTGTAATCAGATGGCCGGCAAAGAAAGAGGACGGATACTTGTGCTGTCTCATGAGGAGCGGTTCCCATCGTAGACGGCCAAAGTTGAGGAAAATCACACTGGAAAAAGTCGGAAGAGTCTTTGATACAATTCTTCCATTGTCTGAATCGCGAGATCCCTATGAATTGTGTAGCCGGATTTCTTTTGAGTATGGTAATGGGGAAGAATCTCATTTCTTGCAAAATTTCCAATTGGGGGAGAAAGAGCATTTAAATCTTAAACCATTGATTGATCGCGTGCGCTACCTTGAAGACGAGTTATCCAAGATGGTTTGTAATCAATGCGCGCATTACAAGCTGTGCCATAAGAGAGGCAAGAGCCCTATAACAAAGCTGATCGATGATGTTCTCT
>JAUWMN010000129.1 GCA_030613165.1 Desulfobacterales bacterium | reverse complement strand
CTATTTTGTGGCAGAAGGCGACAGACACCGCTTCCCCGCCGTGTTCGCCGCATATCCCGATCTTCAGGTTCTTTCGTGTGGAACGACCACGCTCCACCCCGATCTTCATCAACTCGCCAACACCGGTTTGGTCAATGGTCTGGAATGGATCGTCTGCAAGTATGCCTCGCTCAACATATTCCGGAAGGAAGGTCCCTGCATCGTCGCGTGAATATCCAAAGGCCATCTGGGTAAGGTCGTTGGTGCCGAATGAGAAGAACTCCGCGTGTTCGGCTATCCTGTCTGCTACCAGCACTGCCCTTGGGATCTCAATCATGGTCCCGATCATATATTTGAACTTTATCTTTTTCTCTTTCATGACATCCTGGGCCACCCTTTCAATGATTGCCTTCTGATTGGTAAATTCACCTACCGTCCCTATCAGCGGGACCATTAGCTCAGGCATTACATTGATCTTTTCCTTCTTGCACTGCGCGGCGGCTTCAAATATCGCCCGTGCCTGCATGGCTGTAATTTCAGGATAGGTGGTCCCCAGACGGCACCCACGGTGACCAAGCATCGGATTAAACTCAGACAATGTTTCAACCTTTTCTGCTACATGTTTCACTGTTGTCTTGAGACGAGTCGCCATCTCCTGCTGTGCGGCTTTCTCATGGGGCACAAATTCATGCAGCGGGGGATCGAGCAGCCGGATAGTAACAGGACGTCCCTTCATCTCTTTGAAAATCCCGTAAAAGTCCTTGCGCTGCATCGGCAACAGTTTAGCCAGGGCCTTTTCTCTCCCTTTAAGAGTGTCGGCCATGATCATCTCGCGCATCGCCCATATACGGTCCCCGAAAAACATGTGCTCGGTTCGGGTAAGCCCAATCCCCTCAGCGCCAAATGCTATAGCAACAGCGGAATCCTTGGGGGTGTCGGCGTTGGTGCGCACCTTGAGTTTGCGAACCTTGTCGGCCCATGACATTAATGTCTTATACTCTTTGTTCTTTGTTGGGTCGACTGTGACCAGATTGAGCTGACCTTTATAAATGAGGCCTTTGGTGCCGTTCATGGTTATCCAGTCGCCCTCTTTGAGGACTTTGTCTCCGAATTTTAAGGTCTTTGCCTTGAGATTAATGGAAAGGTCGCCGCATCCCACGATGCAGCATTTCCCCCAGCCGCGCGCAACAAGCGCTGCATGGCTGGTCATCCCGCCCTTGGAGGTAAGAATGGCCTGGGAAGGTTTCATCCCATGCACGTCCTCCGGTGAGGTCTCCTCTCGTACCAGGATAACTTTTTCGCCCTTGGCGCCAAGTTCTTCGGCCCTGTCCGCGGTAAGGACAATCTTGCCAATGCCCCCGCCTGGACCGGCAGGAAGCCCTTTGCCCAGTTTAGCCGCGGTCTTTTCCGCTTTTGGATCGACCATTGGATGTAAGAGTTCGTCTATCTGGTCGGGTCTTACCCGCTGCAATGCGGTCTCCCTGGAAATCAGTCGTGAATTAGCCATATCAACCGCCATCTTTATAGCGGCAGGCCCATTTCGTTTTCCTGTACGGGTCTGCAGCATGTATAGAACCCGCTCCTGGATGGTGAATTCAATGTCCTGCATATCTTTGTAGTGCCGTTCCAGTCTGTTTCTAATCGCGAAAAGCTCCTTGTAGAGCTTAGGCATGGCCTTTTCCAAGGTGGGAAGATGTTTGTTGGTATCCATTATTGAGACCTTATTCAATGCGAATGGAGTCCGTATGCCGGCCACCACGTCTTCTCCCTGGGCATTGATCAGCCATTCACCGAAAAAGGCGTTTTCTCCGGTGGCGGGATTCCGGGTAAAGGCAACACCCGTGGCACAGTCATCTCCCATATTTCCAAAGACCATGACCTGCACATTGACCGCGGTTCCCCAGTCATTAGGGAGACCTTCTATGCGGCGATAGGCAATAGCGCGTTTTCCATTCCAAGAGAGGAAGACCGCGTCAATACTTCCCCACAGTTGCTTCATGGGGTCATCCGGAAAATCTTTTCCCAATACCTTCTTAATAGTCTTTTTATACTGGTTGCATAAAGCCTTGAGATCATCGGCAGTAAGGTCTAAGTCGGTTTTATATCCCTTTTGTTTCTTTACCTTCTCCAAAAGACGCTCTAATTTAGAACGTATTCCGTCGTCTTCCTCAGGTTCGATACCCGCGGCCTTTTCCATGACAACATCCGAGTACATTGCCAATAAACGCCGATAGGCATCATAGACAAAGCGAGGATCACCGCTCTTTTTTATGAGCCCGGGAATGGTCTTTGTGGTAAGCCCTACGTTAAGAATGGTTTCCATCATGCCGGGCATGGAAGCACGGGCGCCGGAGCGGACACTTAGAAGAAGCGGGTCTTTTACGTCGCCGAACTTGCGCTTCATGATCTTCTCTACCTTTGCCAGAGCTTTATCCGACTCTTGCTTCAGGCCGACGGGGTATTTCTGCTTTCTTTCATAGAATTCATTACAGACATCGGTTGTGAGGGTAAACCCCGGGGGGACCGGCATGCCGAGATTGACCATTTCGGCAATGTTTGCGCCTTTGCCACCCAACAAGTTTTTCATGCCGGCTCTACCTTCGGCCTTTCCGTCACCGAAAAAATAGACATGCTTCTTCTTCATAACCAGGCTCCTTTCTCAACTTACAAAGATTTTGAGACCTTTGAAAAACGTGACATTTTTTTGTCAGGCAAGGAAGATAAAAAAATTTAAATGACCATTTTACAAAGGTCTCGTTTTAATTTAAACTGCCATATAAAGACTTATTTGAACGAAAAACATTTTTAACTCGTAACTCATAACCCGCAACCCGTAACCCGCAACTCGCAACCCGCAACCCGACACTTACGTTCCCATATCCCAAGACGAGAGATACTTTTTTTGTTCCTCGGTAAGTCTATCAACACAGATCCCCATGGAAGCGAGTTTTACTTCCGCGATATTTGCGTCGATTGCTTCCGGTACAGGATAGACCCCCACCTTGAGAGGAGATTCACGTTTGACCAAATATTCAGCGCTCAACGCCTGATTCGCAAAGCTCATATCCATAACGCTGGAAGGATGACCCTCGGCAGCGGCAAGGTTGATCAGACGCCCTTCGCCCAAGACATTGACTCTTCTCCCGTTCTGTAAGGTATATTCCTCTACGAAAGGTCTTATGGTTCTCTTGCCGGTGCTGATCTCCTCAAGCCCTTTTAAATCGAGTTCAACGTTGAAGTGCCCTGAGTTGGCAACAATCGCGCCATTTTTCATAAGGTTAAAATGCTCTTTCCTGATTACGCTAATGTTCCCTGTCAGCGTACAAAAGATATCCCCGATCTTGGCGGCCTCTTCAATGGGCATTACGCGAAATCCATCCATAACCGCCTCAAGAGCCTTGAGCGGATCAACCTCTGTAATGATAACGCTTGCTCCCATTCCTCGCGCGCGTGTTGCAAGGCCGCGGCCGCACCACCCGTAGCCGCATATCACAAAGTTTGTTCCCGCAATCAGACGGTTGGTGGCACGAATAATTCCGTCGATCGTACTTTGTCCCGTGCCGTAACGATTATCAAAGAAATGCTTCGTCTTTGCGTCGTTAACCGCGATAATAGGGTATTTCAGAACGCCGTCCGTTGCCATACTGCGGAGGCGAATAATACCGGTCGTGGTTTCCTCGGTTCCTCCTTGAACACCACCGATCAGTTCAGTTCGTTCGGAGTGCAAAATAGAAACCAGATCAGCTCCGTCATCCATTGTAATATGCGGTTTCATATCCAGGATCGCATTAATATGGTCATAATAGATTTTATTATTCTCACCTTTTATGGCAAACACCGGAATATTGTCATGCTGTACAAGCGAAGCAGCAACATCATCCTGCGTGCTTAAGGGATTGGAGGCACATAAATAGACATCTGCTCCACCCGCTTGAAGTGTCTGCATAAGGCTTGCCGTCTCCGTAGTGACATGAAGACAGGCGGCCATCTTAATCCCCTTTAAGGGGAGTTCTGCTTCAAAACGTTTTCTGATCTGATTAAGCACCGGCATGCTCTGGTTTGCCCATTCAATCCTCAGCTTTCCTTCGTCCGCCAGCTTGCTGTCTTTAATATCGTGGTTCATTCGATTCCCCTCTTCTAAGTCTCTGCCATAAGTGTCTCTCCAGAAATAGCGGGTTTTGTTCCAAGACAAGGCCGCACAAAGGCTTCTACCGGAGGCGTAGCAACGCGACGTTGAGGATAGAAACCTGCGGAGAACGCAGTATTGGGACAAAAGATGCTGTTTCTGGGGGACACTATAATCCTGCCTTCTCCTTCAGCACATCAACCATATCGGTCTTTTCCCATGTAAACCCCTCTTCATCTCTTCCAAAATGTCCGTATGCCGCGGTCTTTTTATAAATGGGCCGAAGAAGATCAAGATACTCGATGATAGCGGCCGGTCTGAAGTCAAAAACCTCTTTTACAATGTCCGCAATGCGTTTATGCGGGACGACACCGGTATCTAATGTGTCAACGAGGAGACTGACAGGCTCTGCCACGCCTATGGAATAGGCTATCTGAATTTCACATTTCTTGGCCAACCCAGCGGCCACAATGTTCTTGGCAACATGACGCGCCATGTACGAAGCGCTCCGGTCTACCTTGGAAGGATCTTTGCCCGAAAAGCAACCTCCACCGTGACTTCCCACCCCTCCGTAAGTATCCACAATAATCTTTCTTCCGGTAAGACCGCAGTCACCCATTGGACCGCCAATGACAAATCGACCGGTTGCATTAATCAACATGCGAGTGTCACCGTCAATCATGTCACTGGGCACCACCTTTTTGATCACCTCTTCAATAATCGCCTCTTTTAGTTCGGAATAGGAAACATCCGGAGAGTGCTGCGCGGCAATAACAATCGCCTCAACCCGGTGAGGAGCGCCGTCTCTGTATTCTATGGTAATCTGTGATTTTCCGTCCGGACGAAGAAAATCAAGAGAGCCTTTTTTTCTAACACGCGCCAAGCGCCGGCACAATTTATGGGCATATGCAACAGGCATCGGCATCAATTCAGGCGTATCATCACAGGCATAACCAAACATAAGCCCCTGATCCCCAGCGCCCTGATCTTTAAATAATCCTTGTCCCGTATCGACTCCTTGGGCAATATCAGGAGATTGGTGGTCGATGCTGGTAATGACGGCGCATGTCTGCCAGTCAAATCCCATAGAGGAAGAATCATAGCCTATCTCACTAATGGTCTCTCTCGCAATTGCAGGTATATCCGCGTAACAAGAGGTGGTGATCTCACCCGCGACAAACACCATCCCCGTTGTTACCAGGGTCTCACACGCCACCCGCGCCGCTTTGTCCTCGGCCAATATTGCATCCAAAACAGAATCGGATATGGCATCGGCTATCTTGTCCGGATGACCCTCCGTCACTGATTCAGAAGTAAACAGAAAATTCTGGTTACTCATTTATCCTCCTTTATTCTATTCCGCGCATCCACATGGATAAGCACAGATTGAAATCCTTCTACCTCATCATCACTCAACATGACATAGCAAGTAATGATAATCAAATCTCCCGGGGCGCCTTTTCTGGCTGCGGCTCCGTTCAGGCATATGACACCACTGTCCGGTTCCCCTTCAATCGCGTATGTTTCAAATCGTTCTCCATTATTAATATTATAGACCTTTACCATCTCATACGGAAGTATTCCGGCAGCCC
>JAUWMN010000197.1 GCA_030613165.1 Desulfobacterales bacterium | reverse complement strand
AGTCGTTAGCGGAAAAAATGCAATGGGCATTGGATAACGAAAAGAAAATAGCGCCATATAGAAAAAAAGCTCGGGCCAGGATTCTTGAAAACTATTCATGGGAGACAATCGCAGATCAGTACGAACATTTATTCTATGAAGTTATCAACGGCAAATACCCTTGGCATCCAAATATAGCACAGTTATCTCGATTACTTTCGGTGCGGGGATGTAGATGATTTGCACGCGAAAATGGAAACGCTTCTTGAAAAGACTTGGACCGGGGAAGAGCTGAAGAAGATTAGGGGACACATAAGAGAGAAGTACAACTGGCTACAGATAGCCGAGCAAACGATCGAGGTTTATCGCATGACACAGAGCGCATAGTGACAGCCATGGCAAATAAGGGATTGAGGAATTGGTGAAATGTAATCTCAAAACTTTTACCCATTTCCGCTTAAGGCAGTTTTGGGTAAATTTTAGATAAGTGGATACTTTACTTGGGGGTTACGATATTCAGGTCTCTAAAATATTTTCGATAGAAGCCTCGATCCCTGGTTATAAGCCTGTCTGCTTGTATCTTAGCGTGAGCGCCGATCAGGAAGTCACTCAAAATATGTTGGCGATAAGGAATAGTTTCATTACAGGAAAGACAGGTAGCTTTTTGATGTTTTCCGCAAGCAGGGCAGATAATCATGCCTTTTTTGCGGGCCGAGTATTTTTTCCAGGCAGCACTGGCCTCAAAAAGGGAGTTTTCATTCGAGGGGGCAAGTGTAATCCCTGTGTCACGTAGAAACGTGTTAAGTTCCTTAAAAGATAAAAACTGCGATCCTAATTCGGCAAAGACGACCTCACAGACAATAAGCTCATCATCCGGCTTAATACTCATCAAACACCTCAGAGCGGATTCGACATGGGCTGTGTTGGGAATCAGGATGTCTAACAGCACATTGGTATCAATGGCTATGATCATCGGCGTTTCCCCGTAGCTCGTCTATTATATCGTCCGGTTTTTTTCCGTTCAGATGGGAAAGATAGCCTACGTATTTTTTGAAGTTTTTGGCTGATGCCGGGCTTTTCTTGAGAACAACCTTTTTTGCATGTACCTCAAAAACAATTTCGTCACCGGTTCTTATGCTCAAAATCGACCGGATTTGTTTGGGGATAGTTACCTGGCCTTTTTGGGTTACCTTTGGCATGGCGGAGCCCTCCTTATAGTATTACTTATAGTATTACTTTTCGAGAGGCCTTTGTCAAGAGGAAAGTGAATTGGGGCTTGATATCTCAGGCTGCCTGTTCGACTTCGGCGCTGACTTTCGGGCCAATCTCACTTTCAGAGACCTTTATCTTAGGAGATATTGACAATCCTTGTTTTGTCGAGTATAGTAGTCATTATGCGAACCATTTCGTCGAGTGAGACCTTCGCACAATGCGCCATTATGCAAAGGCCTCCGTATTATCGACAAAAGGAGAGATTATGCTGAGCGAATTGTTTGGTATTCATGGCCGAACGGTTTCAAAGGTTTCGTTGAATTTTAAGAGGCATCTTTATAAAGCAATAAACTGGGACCAAAGGATGATAATTATTACCGGCGCGAGAGGAACCGGGAAAACTACGCTGGTCTTGCAACATTATCTTGAGACGTACAACGATATTAAGAAATGCCTCTATATTTCAGCGGACAATCCTTTAGCGCTCAAAGCGGGTATCTATAATACAGCGAGTGAATACTTTAAGTACTACGGTGATTGTTTGATAATCGATGAGGTTCACAAGCAAAAGGATTGGAGCCTTGACGTAAAAGCGCTTTATGACGCCTATCCCGACAAAAAATTCATTATTCTCGGCAGTTCGACCTTGAATATTTTATATGAAAAAGGTGATCTTTCACGGAGGGGTGTTCTATACTCGCTTCAACCGCTCTCTTTTAGGGAATATCTTGAACTCAAATATCAAAAGCAACTCCCAAAATTAACTTTTTCTCAAATTCTGTCCGACCACGCCAAAATATCCGGTAAACTTGTTTCTCAATTCAAGACCATACTCGGAGATTTCAATGACTTTTTGATGAATGGCAGTTATCCTTTTTTTCTCGAATTTTCTCAAAACGAATATTTTGATATATTATCCAATGTGCTTGACAAGGTAATCTATGAGGATATCTCAACATTAAAATCCCTTAGATCCTTTTCGAGCCTGAAATTGAAGAAATTATTGGCCTTTATTGCCGTCAGCAAAATACCCCTCTTTAATATTGAATCGCTGAAGGTCGAAATCGGCGTATCAAAGGATACCTTATATGAATACTTTGATCTATTGGACAGGGCGGAAATCGTAAAGATCATCAGGACTGAATCCGGTTCCGCGCGTGCCCTGAAGAATTCAAAAATCCTCTTTACGAGCCCCAATATTTATTATTCCATCGCGTTTGAGTCGTGGAAAAGCGACGCTGACAAGGGAAACATACGGGAATCATTTTTTGCATCCCAGATTGGCGGCGAATATCCTCTGTTTTCTTCCATGAACACCGATTTTTTGCTGATTGACGGGAAAAGACGATTTGAAATAGAGGTTGGCGGGAAAAGCAAGAAAAGAAAACAGATAAGGAATTTAAAAGACGCCTGTGTTTTTAAAGATGGCGTGGAGACCGGTTTCGCAAATTCCATCCCTCTTTATCTGGCGGGGTTTATTTATTGACCCTGAAAGGGATAAAAATCCGGCCTTAATAATCTGTGAAAATCTGCGTAATCTGCGGATGGAAGATGTTGCGAGACCTTTGAAAAATGTTCAATTTTGTTCAAGTTCAAGGAAGGCGAAAATTTTAAACGTAGGAATACATTGAGTATTTCGAGGCTTAGAATTTCTGCCTGTTGACAAATCCCGCTTATCGGGGACGCAGTAATTGGGCAAAAGGGGGCGTTTTGCAAAGGTCTCGTTGCCACTTTGCGAGAAAAGAAAAGGGATATGCTAATTTTTGGATTGAAGGATCTACAAGGAGGAATAGAGTACTCATGCTGAAAGAAAGAAGCAAACTGATAGTACGGGCTCATAAGTTGCTGGACATCTCTTTAACGACGCTGGCCTTTGTCGCGGCCTATTTTATCAAGCTACACCTCCTTCCGGCGCCATTTAGCGGTCTGACCACCGCGCCTAATTACTACATCATCCTCCTTATGATCATTATCATCTGGTATGTAGTCTTCGATCTCTTTGGCCTCTACGTCTCTTATAGAAAACAAAACCTTGACCGGATCCTTTGGGACATGATCAAGGCGGTGTCCGCCGGTATGCTCGCCCTGTTCCTCTGTATGTATGTCTTCAAGATAAAGGATGTAAGCCGGATCATGATGGGGGTTTTTTATGTATTGAATATCGGCTTGCTTGCTTTGAGCAAGGGAACTGCCTACAGGATGTTGGCTCGCTACCGGCAAAAAGGCTTTAATTTCCGCAATGTCCTCATCGTAGGAAGCAGGGAGAGGGCCAAGGATGTGATTGAGACTATCGGGGACCGTTTGGGGTCGGGTTACAGGGGCATCGGATGTGTAGAAGTGGATGAAAGCGAGGTCGGGAAAGAGGTTAAAAGCGGCATCAAGGTTATTGGAACGATTGATGACCTGGAAAGCATTTTACGGGAACAGGTTGTGGATGAATTAATCTTTGCCATGCCTCTCAAAAAAATAGAGAATGTGGATAAATATATCTCGTTGGCCGCGAAAATCGGTGTGTCGGTTCGGATCATCCCGGACTGGCGGATCAAAAAGCTGAGATACAATCCGGCGATCGCCTCTATCCAGTTTGAGGAATTCTTAGACATTCCCACTCTTGTCCTGGCCACTACCCCGCCCAGGCACGCGGAACTGCTCATTAAAAGCGCCTTTGACTATGTCTTTGCCGGCATTGCCATGGTTCTGCTCCTCCCGCTTTTCCTGATCGTTTCCTGTGCGATCAAGCTTTCATCCAGGGGACTGGTTTTTTTCAAACAGGAACGCTGTGGCCTCAATGGACGCACGTTCATGCTCTATAAATTCCGGACCATGGTGGACAAAGCCGAGGAGAGACATCAGGAGCTGAAGGGCTTGAATGAGGCTGACGGCCCGGTGTTCAAGATCAAGAAAGACCCGCGCATTATCCCTTTTGTCGGTACCCTGTTGAGAAAGACCAGCTTAGACGAACTGCCGCAGTTGATTAATGTGCTGAAGGGTGAGATGAGTCTGGTCGGGCCCCGCCCCCCAATACCGTCTGAAGTGGAAAAATATGACCTGTGGCAGAGAAGACGCCTATCCATGAAGC
>JAUWMN010000085.1 GCA_030613165.1 Desulfobacterales bacterium | reverse complement strand
ACAAAGCAGCTTAGCACCTTGGCATTAGGGACTTGTGCCACTTCCGCGTTCAAAGATCTCCCTTCTGATCTCATAAACATGAGATCGTTTTGGGAACACAGCATTGCTTGTGGAATCATTGCTCGAATCATCTCAAGTTATAAGAATAATACAAATACCGAACGCTTTTTCCTTGCTGGATTGCTTCATGATGTCGGACGGTTAATTATGTTTAAGTATCTACCTGCTCAGGCCAAAGAGGCGCTTCTAAGAGCCAGGCTAACTGACAGCTTGTTGTATAAAACAGAAGAGGAAATCATGGGATTTAACCATACTGTAATGGGGGCCATGTTGCTAAAAGAATGGAAGCTACCCGTGATATTGGAAAATACCATCAGACACCATCATACTCCTAAGGCATCTCAAATGTCCTTGGAGACCTCTATAATCCATTTGTCAGATATAGTAACAAATGCTATCGGCATAGGCACAAGCGGAGAGCGGTTTGTGCCGCCGGTGGATGTTAAGGCGTGGGAGGATATCGGATTGTCAACAGGCATTTTGGCTGCCACTATAAAACAGGCGGATCGACATATCGCAGAGACAGTCCACATTTTTTTTCCTGATGAGCAATAGAGACCAAAAAAAAGATATTCAGAGGCTGAAAGAGCGCATTCGATACCTTGAAGAGATCCATCGTCTCATCTGGGATGCATTGGAGACGGCTGCTTTTTTAGGGGATTTCCAAACCAGTATCAGTAATCTCCATGACACATCAGCAATTTTACGGGAGATAAGGATGCGTGTACAAAGCTTGATCCCGTTCCGTACCACAGCCTTCTTTCTCGTAAATGAGGCTAACTCTGAATTCTTACTCGCTGACTGCCAAGCTGAAAGCTCCAGTCCGTTTATACAAGACGAAATCGATTTCTTGATCAATAACGGAACCTTTGCCTGGGTTTTAAGGGAAAAACGGTCTGTTATTGTCTCATCAAAGAATTACCAGAAGCGGTTGGTTCTACATGTCATGACCACAAGCTCGAGAATTCGAGGCATGTTCGTCGGGGTTCTGGCACACGGCGAAATGGATATCCCTCATATCTCTCTGTCACTCCTGTCTATTGTTATGCTGAACAGCGCTAATGCCCTTGAAAGCTTTGAACTATACAGTATGATAAGAAAAAACAACGTCAACCTGGAGAAAACGGTTCAAGAGAGAACCGAACAGATTGCATATCAGGTTAAGCTTGAAAATCTTATTGCCACTATATCAACCACTTTCATTAACCTGGCGCCCACTGAAATCGACAGAGGGATAAACCGTGCGCTGAAATCGATCGGAGAATTTATCTGTGCGGATCACGGCTATGTATTCCTATTATCTGAAGATGGAACAAGCGTGGATAGCGCCCACGAATGGCGTGCCGAAGGAATAGAGCCCCAGACTTCAAAATGCAAGGGCCTGGCGCTTAAAGATTTTCCATTGCTTGCGGAAAAAATAGGAAATTCCGAAAACCTTCACATTCCCTGTGTTGCTGAACTCCCGGTTGAAATAAAAGCTGATAACAACCTATTACAATTGCAGGGAATTAAATCTATTATAGTCGTGCCTCTGGTCTCCGCAAAATCTGTCATCGGCCTTTTAGGCTTCTATTCAGTAGGGGAAAAACAATCTTGGTCGGACGACATGGTAGCCCTCTTCAAAATAGTAGGGGAAATGTTTGTGAACGCATTAGAGCGCAAGCGGGCAGAGGAAGAGAAAAAGGAGATGCAGACCCGACTCCTTCGCGCCCAGAAAATGGAAGCCGTTGGCACTCTGGCAGGTGGTATTGCCCACAATTTCAACAATATATTGGCGGTTCTTCAGGGTAATGCACAGTTGATCTCTATGGACCTTGACCCCACAAATCCTCATTATGAATTAGCGAAGGAAATTGAGAAGCAAACGAAAATAGGCGCTTCTCTCACACGTCAGCTTCTTGGTTTTGCCCAGGGCGATGTATATGAGGTAGGACCGATTAATCTAAATGAGTTAGTCAAAGAGACTTCGACCACGTTCGGCAGGACCAAGAAAGAGATTACCATTCATCTGAAGCTTCAGGAGGATTTGCCTTTTGTAAAATCCGATATAGGACAAATCGAACAGGTTTTGATAAATCTCTATATAAATGCTGGACATGCAATGCCATCTGGTGGAAACTTATGTCTGGAAACTCGCACCATCGGCCATGAAGGGGTTCAAAATACCCCTTTTCGCATGAAGCCCGGCAACTATGTATTGCTTTCTGTCACAGATACAGGCGTAGGGATAGACAAAGAGACGCAGGAACGGATATTTGAGCCGTTCTTTACCACCCGGCAGATAGGACAAGGCACGGGCCTCGGATTAGCTACTGTTTACGGTATCATCAAAGCCCACAAAGGATATATTGAAGTAGAGTCTGAAAAAGGCCGAGGAACTACTTTTAAGCTTTATTTTCCCGCATCTCCCGCATCGGAAAAGGAAGTTGCAAATCCCGTAAAGGTTCCTGAAGAAGTTATCAAAGGCACAGAGACCATCCTTTTGGTAGACGATGAAGAACCGGTATTAAGAGTAGGAGCAAAAGTCCTGAATAAGTTGGGGTACACCGTACTTGAAGCCAAGAGCGGACATGAGGCGGTGGAGATCTATAAGAGCAATAAAAATAAAATCGCCCTGGTTATCCTGGACATGATCATGCCGGGTATGGGCGGAGGCAAAGTCTATGATCTGCTGAAGGCGATCAATCCGGAAGCAAAAGTCCTCCTTTGCAGTGGCTACAGTATTGATGGTCAGGCAAAAGAGATACTGGATCGTGGTTGTAATGGTTTCCTCCAGAAGCCCTTTGATGTGAAAAATCTGTCCGGTAAAATACGGGCGGCCATGGAGACAGAATAGGCTTTGAGACCTTTGCAAAACTGCCATTTTGAGGGACAAAAAGACCTCGATTTTCCCGCCACTTTTTGGTTATATCAGTCAAGTCACGCAAGGCCTTAAAAATAAGAAGGAATGGTTTTCTCTTGACCAACTTGCTGTTTTTTGTAAGGATTTAAAAAACAAAGAGAAAGTCTCACAGGATTTTAAGGCATTAGAGCCTCTTGCAGAAACAGCCATCTACCGCGATCGGCTGCAAAAGTCCTGCGCTGCGTCATCGTCGTAAAATCCTCCTGAGGGGACGACCTTTACCTTCACGGTGGATGATGTTGTCAAATCGAGTTGGGTCTATGAGTCCATAGCAAATGTTGAGACCAGCGATTCCATAACCGTTCCATAAAATCTTTTTTGTTTGTGCCCATTCTGTGAATCCTGATGGTCTCTAACAAAAATTTTCGAATGTTTCACGTGAAACATTATGCGTAACTCCGTTAAGTATCATGATATTCTCAGCAGTGGGGCCGAGCGCTTTGGCCTCCATCTCTCCGACGACATGATAGTTAGCTTCCTCCTTTATATGGATGAGCTTCAGGAGTGGAACAAAAAGATCAACCTGACAGCCATTACCCTGGAAGAAGAAATCTTAACCAAACACCTTCTCGACTCTATTGCGCCGGCCCCATATCTGTTGAAAGGGGCCTCTGTTCTTGACCTCGGTTCCGGGGCAGGGCTCCCCGGCATACCCCTAAAAATTATCCGCCCCGATCTCCGGGTAACCCTCCTTGATTCCTCTCGAAAAAAGATACACTTCCAAAAACATGCTGTACGAATGCTAAAACTTTCCGAAATAACTACAGTGGAAGGCCGCGCGGAAGATGCCATAAAACGACATCCGGACATGTTGCAATGTTACGATGTAGTGCTCTCGCGTGCATTTTCTTCTCTCAGAACTTTTGTTGAGCAGGGAAGGCCGTTCTTAAAAAAAAGCGGATCGTTGATCATCTTCAAGGGGCCCGCAGGGACAGCCGAACTTTCTGAACTGGAACAATGGCTCGACCAGGAGCGCCTGACGACCCGAGCAGTAACATACACGCTTCCACACCTGGAACAGGAGCGAGTATTGTATATCGTGCAACAATATACGTAACGGTTTAGTCGGTGAAGCTTTTCTTGTAACGTTTTACCGGAGCCTCATAGTCTTTTCCATGACTTAGGAATGGGGGAGTCCGCAGGCCACCGCAGGTGGCAATGCGGAGGGGGCAAGGCGTCCTCCGTTCCTAAGTCATTGGAAAAACAAGGAATGGAGGTTCGATAGTGAAAAGAAAAGCTTCACCGACTAAACTGTTACCAATATACTATATTTTAAAAAAGATCGCTTACTCGAAACCCCTGTTTTTTAAACACTTTCAGCCTTCCGAACCATTGTAGCCCACCGACCCTTGACATCTTAAAATTATGTGATAAATTTCACTTATAGGTAGGCCATAACCAACTTGGCTTGCTTGCCTCCATTCAGCCCTCTTGAGTTCTAGGTTTTGGCTCCTACCTCTCAGGAGGGCTTTTTATTTCCATCATCCCGGCGCCGGACGTTCGTGGAAACCGGTATTGGAGGCTGATGGATAAGATATAAACTTAAGAGGTTATGTTACATGACAATGTTTAGGTGCGAACGATTCCACTGCACCTTGACCTTAACGGCCTGCCGTAAGCGCAGGAATATGAAAACCACGCGGCCGGCACGGCAAACGCAGAATATCGGACAGTCGTGTCGGGGATGCATGCAGTGGGAAAAGGTCTGCAATGAAAAAAATCTGGATGAACGCTTAGCTGCTTAATCGCCATTGAGTTCCGGAAGGATCTGACCACTGTCAAGTCAAGAGTTGTTAGGATATATAAGAAGGTTATACGGGTAAATCAAACTGTTCACCTTCAAACCGATCGTAAACTACGTGTCCGTTTCGGACTGTGGCATATGAATGCTCTATTGAGCAAGAATGTCCAAATGTCACGGACATCCCCATTGCCCCCAGAGAAGTAGGGAGAACGTCATTTTATGTGATGGCCATGTTATTGAAGCTAAGAAATACAGAATTTAGGATTCATAATGCTCCTCAATCCATCTCCGGTATTCCCCGGTTCTGACTCGCTCCAACCATCCCTGGTGGTCCAGATACCATTGTACGGTTTTTCTCAGTCCGCTCTCAAGCGACTCCTCGGGAGTCCAGTTCATCTCTTCCCGGAGCTTTGTAAAATCTATAGCGTATCGTCTGTCGTGTCCCGGCCGGTCTTTTACAAAGGTGATCAGCTCGCGTCTTGAGCGCTTGTCAGACGACCCTGTCATTTCATCAATGATATCGCAGAGCATCTCCACGATTCGGATATTTTCCATCTCTGTTTCACCGCCTACATTGTATGTCTCTCCAAGACGTCCTTTGCTCATTATGGTCCAGACCGCTTTGCAATGGTCTTCCACATAGAGCCAGTCTCGAACATTTCTTCCATCACCGTAGAGAGGGAGTGGGTTCCGTTCACGGGCATTGAGGATTATAAGCGGGATCAGCTTTTCCGGAAATTGGTAAGGCCCGTAGTTGTTGGAGCAGTTTGAAATGGTTGTCGGTAGATTATAGGTTTTGTGATATGCCCGGACCAAATGGTCTGAAGCGGCCTTTGAAGCGGAATACGGGCTGTTGGGACGATAGGGGGTTGTCTCGGTAAAATAGCCGTCTTTTCCCAGGCTGCCGTAGACCTCATCCGTGCTGATATGATGAAACAGAATAAAACGGTCCTGATTGCTCCTTGCCAGCTCCAGGAGATTAAACGTCCCTACTATATTGGTTTGAATAAAATCCGCAGGCCCCTTTATGGACCTGTCTACATGTGATTCCGCGGCAAAGTGGCAGATCACATTGATCCGGTAATCGTCAAATACCCGGTGCAGGGAATCCTGGTCACATATATCCACCTTTTCAAAAATATATCGGCCACCATATTCTTTGGCTATATCCTCCAGGTTCTCGGGATTGCCGGCATAGGTAAGCTTGTCGATATTGATGATGCGGCCCTCAAAGTCTGATTTTTCCAGAAGGAAACGGATAAAGTTGCTCCCTATAAAACCGCTACCCCCGGTTACCATTATGTTCGCTTTTTTTATATCATTCCTTTGCAAAGCTTACCTCTGTACAACATTCAAGAAGAAGATTCTGGACGCAGATGAACGCTGATTTTCAAGATTTTTAAATCTGCGGCTATCTGCGTTAATCCGCGTCCCCAAAATATTACTTTAAAGCTTTTAAATCTTCTTTGTATGTTTCAACGAACTCGTCTATGTCTTCCTTCCAGTCTCTCATAACGTTGATTCCTGTTTCTTTCAGCCGCTTGTTTTCCAATATGGAATTAAACGGCCTCTGAGCAGGGGTGGGATATTCCTCGCTGGTACAGGGGATAACCTGCGCGGGCACTTCCATTTTATCTAAAAAGTATCCTGCGACTTCATACCAGGTAGAGTACCCTTCTGAGGTGGCATGATAGATTCCTGAACCGTTTGTTTCGATCAGTTTCAGAATCTGCCGGGCCAGGCTTCTCGACCATGTGGGCGAGCCATACTGGTCATTAACCACCTTGAGTGAACCTTTGGGGTTTTTTAATGCCAAACGGAGAATTGTCTTGAGGAAGTTGCGTCCGCCTATGCCGTATAGCCACGCAGTACGCACAATAGCATATAGGGGACAAGCCTCTATTACCGCTTTTTCACCTTCTAATTTGCTTTTTCCATATGCGGAAAGGGGGTTTGGGCTATCTTCTTCGGTATATGGCGCAGGAGGGACTCTGTTTCCATCAAATACATAGTCGGTGGAAATATGGATTAATTTTCCACCCAACTCAGCCACTCCCGCGGCAAGGTTTTTTACACCGTCTACATTAATTTTCCAGGCAAGTTCTTTTTGTGTTTCACATCCATCTACGTCGGTATATGCGGCACAGTTAAGGAGAATATCCGGTCTTACTGTCCGTATTCTTTTGGCGACCTGTTTTTTGTCGGTAATATCCAGATCCTTTTCTTCGGGAACAACCACCTGATGGTCGATTCCTAATAACTCTTTGCAATCATAGGCCAATTGGCCTCCCCCTCCGGTCAATAGAATGATCATAAGGTTCCAATTATCTTTTTTTTGTAATCCC
>JAUWMN010000249.1 GCA_030613165.1 Desulfobacterales bacterium | reverse complement strand
GGCGCGGTGCAAAATGAGTCCCCGGTGTGGACCCCCATGGCATCTACATTCTCTATAAAACAGACGGTGATCATCTGGTTCTTGGCGTCACGCACCACTTCAAGCTCCAGTTCTTCCCATCCCAGAACCGACTCTTCAACCAATACCTGGCCAACAAGACTTACCGCGATGCCTCGACTGGCAACGGTTCTCAACTCCTCCACATTGTAGCCCAAACCACCTCCGGTCCCCCCCATGGTGTACGCGGGACGTATGACTACCGGATAACCAAGCTCGGCAGCGACTGTCTCAGCGTCTTCCACACTGTATACCGATTTACTCTTCGGCATATCAATACCGAGCCGTTCCATAGTCTTCTTGAACGCGGTGCGGTCTTCGCCGCGCTCGATAGCATCGGGCTGAACCCCGATAATTTTAACCCCATATTTGTCGAGAACGCCTGTGCGCGCCAGTTCCGCGGAGAGATTGAGCGCTGTCTGGCCGCCGAGGTTGGGAAGTAACGCGTCCGGCCGTTCTTTTTCGATAATCTCTTGCATGGTTTGAAGATTGAGCGGCTCAATGTAGGTAAAATCGGCCACGCCGGGGTCGGTCATGATAGTCGCCGGGTTGGAATTGACCAGCACGATCTCATAACCGAGTTCACGAAGGGCTTTGCAGGCCTGGGTGCCGGAATAGTCGAATTCACAGGCCTGACCTATGACAATGGGCCCTGAACCAATAATCATTACCTTCTTTATATCGTCTCGTTTTGGCATGTAGAGGCTCCTTTACGCGCGCTTCTGAATTCGTTAATAACACATTTCATGTTTGTAAGAAACTCTTCTTCCGTCGAACACGTTTCACACTGGTAGTCATTCGAGCAGGGTTCAAAAGAACGATTTCCCATTTTCATGCTGCGCAGGCGTGGGATTTTTTCATCAGGAACCATTTCGATACAGCCTGTGGGACATATGTAGGTACAGGAGCCACATCCGATACAGACATCGGTTGCCACTTTAAAAGGAGTTGTTACCTCACGATCAACACCCCTATTGGCAAGCCCTATTGCGCCAACTCCGACGACCTCCTCACAAAATCGGACGCATAGACCGCACAGTATGCACTCGTTTGTTTCTTTCTTCTTGAACCTCGGCGTTTCGATGCCCATCCTTCTTGCCAAGGTCTGTAGCAGAGGGACATCAGGACACCGGGCGAGTAGCAGTTCCACAACCATCCGTCTGACCTGCCTCACCTCCGGGGTATCAGTAAGGACTTCCATGCCCCCCTCGACGGGAAAATTGCAAGATGTCACTAACCGTCGTTGCTTATTCTGGACAATTTCGACCATACAGAGACGGCAGGAGCCATATGGTTTGAGGGCCTCGTGGTAGCACAGCGTGGGGATAACTATCCCGGCTTTCTTCGCCGCTTCGATGATCGGCGCTCCCTGGTCGATTTGGACCATCTGTCCGTCAATTAGTATGGGTACTTTCACTTATTGAACTCCTGATGCCTCATTTGACTTTCACTGCTTGTCGCTTACATAAACTAAAGCATATACCGCACCTGATGCACTTTGCAGGATCTATCCTATGTGGTTTCTTCTTTTTCCCCGAGACAGCTTCCTCCGGACATTTTACTTTGCAAAGCGTGCAGCCGTTGCATAATTCTTCGTCGATAACGTATTCAAAAAGATTCTTGCAGACACCAGCCGGGCACTTCTTGTCATATATGTGGGCCTCATATTCGTCACGGAAGTAGCGTAGTGTACTCAACACAGGATTAGGAGCAGTCAAGCCGAGACCGCACATAGAGGCCGTGGTCATGAAACGAGCAAGATCGGTGAGAATTTCTATGTCGCCTTCTTCCCCGTTCCCTTCACAGATATTGGTCAGGATGTGATGCATCTGTTTCAGGCCTTCCCTGCAGGGTACACACTTTCCGCATGATTCAAACAACAAAAAGTGGAGAAAGTATCGGGCAATATCCACCATACATGATGTCTCATCCATCACGATCATGCCGCCGGAGCCCATAATGGCGCCAGCCTCTCTAAGGCTGTCGTAATCAACGGGCATATCGATCTTGCTGATAGGGATACAGCCACCGGATGGGCCGCCTGTTTGGACCGCCTTGAAACGTTTGCCCTTTCTGATTCCTCCTCCGATGTCAAAAATCATTTCGCGAAGGGTTGTTCCCATTTCTACTTCAACCAGGCCCGTATTTCTTACCTTGCCGACAAGTGAAAATATTTTTGTCCCTTTGCTTCCTTTAGTTCCTATACCCCTGTACCAATCAGCGCCTTTTGAGATAATCTGAGGTATGTTGCCAAAAGTCTCCACATTGTTGAGAATCGTCGGTTTCCCAAACAGTCCTTCAAAGGCCGGGTAGGGGGGTCTTGATCGTGGCGTGCCGCTCTTGCCTTCGATCGAAATCATAAGCGCCGTCTCTTCACCGCATACAAATGCGCCGGCGCCCTTGTTAATCTTAATGGTTAAATCAAAACCCGTGCCCAATATATTCTTGCCGAGAAGGCCATACTCTTCCGCCTGCTGTATGGCAAGGGACAAATGCTCAATTGCTATAGGATATTCTTCCCGAACATATAGAAAACCCTGGCTTGCTCCGATTGCAAAGGCTCCTATAATCATACCCTCAATGATGAGGTGCGGATCTCCTTCCATGAGACTGCGATCCATAAAAGCGCCCGGATCACCTTCGTCCCCATTGGCAATAATATACTTGATATCCCCGGGAGCGCCGCTGCAAATCCTCCATTTTATCCCGGTGGGGAATCCGCCGCCGCCCCGGCCTCGCAGCCCGGAGGCAGCAACCGTTTCCACAACTTCTGCTGGTGTCATGGTGGTTAAGGCCTTGCCAAGGGCAGAATATCCACCGACTGCAAGATAATCCTCAATATCTGTTGGATCAATCTTGCCGCTGTTAAAGGAAACATTTTTTTTCTGTTTCTTGTACACGGGGAGCTCTTGTTCAGTGGTGGTAACTTTCTTCGTCTGCGGGTCTTTCCACAACAGTCGTTTTATAACATTACCCTGCACAATAGTTTCGGAAATAATATCTCCAACATCCTTGGGTTTAACCCGGCAGTAGAAAATGTTCGCCGGCTCAATGACCATAATGGGTCCCATTTCACAAAAACCATGGCATCCCGTCCTTCTGATCGCCACCTTGTCCTGAAGACCCTGTTTTGTGATTTCATCCTCAAGAGCCTCAATGACTTTTGCAGACTTTTGTGCTTTACAACCAGTACTGAGACAGAGCCTAATGATAGTCTTCTCGGAATCCCTTTCCTGAAGGATCGATTCCCGTAAGGTTTCTAAATCTACT
>JAUWMN010000165.1 GCA_030613165.1 Desulfobacterales bacterium | reverse complement strand
ATTGAGTCCGAGGAAAGGACTTGCGCGGAATGTGGCAAGGCTATGCAAGTAAAGCGAGGCAGGTTTGGAATGTTTTGGGCCTGCACCGGTTAACCCCAGTGCAATTATACCGAACAGTACGGAGAAAAAGAGACTATGGATATGAATTGCCCAGTATGTAACAAAGGGAACATACGGAGCAAACGTACGAAAATCAGAAAAATATTTTATGTGTGCTCAGACAAAGAGTGCGAATTCATCGCATGGTCGCAGCCTCATGCCATACAGTGTCCTGCATGTGGACAACCTTTCTTGGTGGAAAAGAAAAACGCGAGAGGAGAGATCACGCTTAAGTGGCCCCAATCGGGTTGCAAACATCAACAAGCCCCACCCAAAGAAGGGGCGCAAGAAATCGCAAAAAGAGAAGATTCTAAAGCTAAAGCAGGTACCCGGGGAAAGGGGGGGCGCACCCGACCTAAGAAAAAGAAAACCAAACGATCATCTAAAAAATGAGACCTTTGAAAAATGCGACATCAAAACCTCGCTATATTTTCGGCAAAAGTCGAATCTCGGAGTACTCTTTTGGCAAATTTTAGGTATTTTGTAACGATCGCTCTGATAGCAAGCTGCAATGCGTAAGGCTTGATAGGCTTCTCTAATAAAGAGGTAATGTCCGAAGCCACACACATATTTACCACATCATCACTGGCATTGCCGGTAATGATGATCGTGTCTTCATGAGCCATGGGGTATTTGTCCGCAATGGTATCAAGAAAAAAGAAGCCGCTTTTGCCGCCCAAAAATACATCTAATACGAAAATAGCAACTTCGGAGTCACGATTTCGACAATATGTTGTCGCCTCATCAGCGTCTGTAAACGCAAAAACATCACCCCACGTATAGAACCTGTTGACAAGCTCTGCAACCACCTCGCATACCGCTGGATCGTCATCTACGATAATAACATCCAACCCGTCGGTCATACTACCCCTCCTTTTGCAGCGTAGAGCATAGAGCTGAGAGTAAAAAAAGCACAACCTTTACTTTTGCTCTTCGCTCTCTGCTCTAAGCTCTTCGCTCATTCTCTGATATGATTATAGATGTTTAAATAATGCTCTCCGGGATAATTCCAGGAATAGTCGCATCGCATACCATTTGCCATCAATTCCTGAAAATTTTGAGGATGACTGTACCACATATCTATAGCTCTATGCAAGGCAGATTCTAACCCCTCGTTATTAAAGTCGTTAAACACATAACCGTTTCGTTCATGATACGGCTTCCAGGCATGATCCGCGTCAAAAACAGTGCTTGCCAATCCGCCGGTGTTACGGACGATGGGAACTGTTCCATACTTCATAGCGGTCATCTGTGTAAGACCGCACGGCTCAAAAGCGCTTGGGATAACAATCATGTCCGCGCCCGCGTAAATCATATGGGCCAACTCTTCGTTGTATCCGATTTCAAGGTGGCAGTCGGGATTATCATTCAAAAAATGTTTTAGGCCCCAAAATTCATTATTGATATCCGGATCCGGACTCGAACCCAATAATACAACCTGGCATCCGTTTGCCAAGGAATGAAAGACAGTATGTCGTATTAATTCAACCCCTTTTTGATGATCTAAGCGACTGATAACAGAAACAATCGGTTTGAAGCCGTCACTAAGCCATAATCTATGACGGAGGGCATCTTTATTTTTATACTTGTCTTCTATGCTATCGATTGAGTAGCGGCACGCGATGTGTTGGTCGATTTCGGGGTTCCATACATTATAATCAACACCGTTCAAAATTCCCCCAAATTTCAGACCATGTACATAAAGGGTATGTTGAAGTCCGCAGCCAAGGTCCGAATACTTTATTTCGTCCGCGTACTTGGGAGAAACAGTCGTAACAAAGTTGGAATAGACAATTCCGCCTTTCATGAGGTTGACGGCGCTGGGGTTGAAATTATCTTGAAGTCTGTCCTGGTTCATATAGTGCGCGGGATTGAGACCGACCTGCCGAAGAATCTGTTCACCGGTGACACCTTGGTGTCGTAAGTTATGCAAGGTATAGCAAACCCTGGGGTGAGTCATCCCATAATGTTTGTACGTCTCAAAGAGGAGTACCGGGACCAGCCCTGTCTGCCAATCATGGCAGTGGATAATCTCCGGATGCTTGTTTGTCTTCAGCATGAACTCCAGCGCCGCCCTACAAAAAAACGCGAACCGCTCCGGATCATCATGATTTCCGTAAAACAGACCTCTGTTAAAAAAGTTCTTATCAGAATGGTCGTCAATAAAAAAGCATTTCAAGCCGTCCACAAAGCCAAAATAGACGTCGCAGTGAAACCACTGATCATGGTAGGGGACCCAGAGATCACTGTATGTCTTCTCCAGCCCCCAAATTTGATCATACCGCATGCAATCATACTTGGGGAGGATAATCTCCACATCATTCCCCCGCACCTGGAGTTCACGGGAAAGCCCCTGAACAACATCCCCCAGGCCTCCAACCTTTGCAACAGGCGCGCACTCGGGAGTGATCATTATGATATACATAGTTATTTATCCAATTTAATGCCCTAATTCGGGAATGGTTGCCAGAAATGACCAGTTTAAAGTGCCTAAAGTGTGAAGTGCCTAAAGTTGAGGATGGTAGTCTTTTTTATATAATGACAGCATTCCTTAACTTTAGCTCACTTTAGGCACTTTAGGCACTTTAGGCACTTTAGTTCACTATCCTTACTAAAAATCACGCTCCAATATATCCATCCCCCGTTTGCAAATCTCACGGGCATAATCCGTCCACATTCCCTGCCCCCAATATCTGAAACAGCTTGTTTGAGACAGAAGGAGATGCAAAAGCGCGTTTCGATAGTTGTGACTATTCTTATCCACATCACGGTTATCTATTTTCTCATGAAAAAGGGCGCTCAGCTTATTTATGGGGTCCAACACATTCTCATATCCTCGAACCCAGCTCAGATTGTTGGTCCATGACCCCCCTTCCATGTGGAACCGATCATCTGCTTGTTTTGTTTCCGCTATCACCTTTTCGACCGAACCTTCGGAAAAGGTTGTAACCTTCTCCCATATCCGATGCTGCCCCCATGGGTAGATGGGGATATAATCCTCTTCGGAAAATCCAGCGCTTTCAATCAATTCCAAAAATTCGGTTCCGTTCAGGGCAACAGTCCCTTCTTTGCCGATCCGGTAAAAGGCATTTTTATAACCGTCGGGGAATTCATTCATCATTACCCCCCCATTTTCACCATCACCTATCTGAAGTACATAAGGGGGTATACGCTTTTCTTGTAGTGTCATCGGATGAAGGGATAATGCCTCATAATATGGCTGCATCTGAGCCACCAGTTTCGTATCCGACCCTTGTGTCTTGATCAGAGCAGTTATAGAAACCTCTTCTCCTTGTGAATTGCGGGCAATTAATTTATGGGGGAGATGCTGCCTGGAAAGCCCTTCTCCGTTTAAGTTCTCCACTGAATGCTCCTGGACTAAAATCCATTTATACCCGCACTCTTTTAACGCTTTGACATACTCGTAACAGACATCAGGATGATTCGGAAGATTCATTTCCGGGGGGGAAAAGCCTTTTACCCTACTTAGCGCTTCAAGGCCGAAAATAGAGGCAAAATGGCGCTGCCAGGCCCTGATATGTAGTATTATATCCGGCACAGGGGTGGATGCCGCCACTGTATGACTCCACATGGTCCCCAGCCATTCAACGTGGCGGTTATAAAGGGGATCGCAGGTGATCTTTTTCAGATTATCAAGGATATCCCCCCTTTCCATCTGACGCAGGCCCCAGAGAAGATTTCCCGAATAGTCGAGCATAACTCGCGGACTCTTTCCCTTATCAATCAACTCCGGTATAAAATCCCCCATCCGGCTGTAACACCAGGCAAATACCGGGGCATTATGATTGTCTCCAATATCGGGGTGTTGCATCATATAGTCGAGATGACCGATCAACGTTGCAGTGGCAAGATCATCTCCGCCGGCGGGAATAGTCGGCTGGTGCATATGCAAAGCTATCCCAAAGGCAGTATTGATCCTGTCTAAGGAAATATCGGTAGCCTGAAGAAAAACGGGTTCAGACTTTCCGGTCGCCCCGTTTATCTCCTCTTCATGTCCGCAAAAATTAGGCAGTCCGTTAATAATTTCTTCCATATCACTCCTATAACCTCTCCCCCAATAATTCTCGGGCCGGTTCTTCAATCTTCAATCTTCAATCGTCAATTACTCAACCACTCAACCAAAGTGCTGATAATTCATCGTCTCCGGAAAAATATTGTCCATTATCTCAAGCGCGCGCAGCTTTCGAGAGTCGATGTTCCCCTGGTAGAGCGCCTCTTCCAAGTAGTAGAATCTCGCCAATTGATCTTTTACCCGTCGATAGGCATAATCAACAGTGGTTCCGGTCTTCATAATAAAGGCCCAATCCGAGCTTTGGGCAAGAAGCAAGGAACGAGCAGCCTGATTGAGGGCTCTTTGCGCTAAAGAATCAGGCGGTCTGTCTTTGAAACGGTTCACTAACTGCTTCATCCTTCGCGCGGTCTGATGAATGTGAGGATAAATCCAATCATTCTCCTCATTGAGCCAAAATTCATAATATCCGTTCATTCCCCACGTAGATGGCGCAGGAGTAGCTGTCTCCTCGGGTGGATACTGTTCGAGGTATTCCGAAGGTGTGATCATGCATACCGTATCTTGTTCGGAATAAATCTTTCGGATCAGGGCGTCGAGCCAGAGCGGCCCCTCAAACCACCAGTGCCCAAAAAGTTCGGCATCATATGGGGCCGTTACAATGGGGGGCTTGTCCATCTCCAT
>JAUWMN010000149.1 GCA_030613165.1 Desulfobacterales bacterium | reverse complement strand
ATCCAATATCATCATAATGAAGGACTTTAATAGCAAAACACTTGATAAGACTTTTGATATCATTTTGTTTGCTGTTCCTTCAGGAGGAAGCCGGGTTTGTTCCATGCCTGCTGGAGGGATGCCTCAAGGAATGGAGATGCCTCCTCAAGGAGGGATGCCTCCCGGGATGATGTCGGGCGGCATGCCTAGCGGGTCTATGCCGGCAGAGGGAATGGGCGCCGCCCAACCCAAGACTATCTCCCAAAATATAAAAGTAAGTAAAGCTGCCGGCGAAGATGCCTATGCAATAGAAGAAATTTATGCCAAGAAGAAAGATCTTGCGCAGAAGCCGGTTAGGGTGCGTGCGAAGGTCGTGAAGTTCTTGCCTGAAATTATGGGGAAAAACTGGATTCATATACAGGACGGGACCGGCAGTGCAGAAAATAACAACTATGATATCGCGGTAAGCACTCTTGAAACCGCGGCCGTTGGCGATGAGGTAATCGTTAACGGGACACTCGGTGTGGACAAGGATTTTGGGCTTGGCTGCGCCTTTTCCTTGATTATTGAAGATGCTGCTATTAAAAAAGTAAAATAGTATAGTGCTATGCATGATGACTTCATCAAAATTTTTTTATGAAGTCATCATGCAAGGGTTATCTGAACAACTCGATCATTTTTACCGTAGTCTTTTTGACATACAAAGTCTTTATAGCGCCCCAATTTTTTTGTTAGATCGGCTATTTCTGAGCGTTGATCATAGCCGATTTCGAGAAAAATCTTTCCCTCAGAAACTAAGTAGTCCGGGGCGGTCCGGATAATGAACCGGACAGCATCCAGACCATTCTTTCCTCCATCGAGCGCGTATCGAGGTTCGTATTGGGCGATTTCCGGTGAGAGTCCTTTGATCTGGTGAGTGGGAATATATGGAGGGTTGGAGACTATGATGTTAAATCGTTTCTGTAGATTCCGGACCCCGTCAAACCAATCCCCCTGCAAAAAGGTGATCGCTTTTTCCAGGCCATGACGTTGCGCGTTTTTGCGGGCCACTGTGAGGGCGGCTTCGGAACGGTCGACCGCATAGAAGCGATGCCCAGGACGTTCATGTGCCAAAGCGAGAATGATGGCCCCCGAACCGGTTCCCAGGTCCAGAATATTACAATCTGCTCCTTTCGGTATAACATTCAGCACGGCTTCTACCAGACATTCCGTTTCAGGCCTTGGAATCAACACGTCTGGATTGACCATTAAATCAAGCGACCAAAATTCTTTCTTCCCTATAATATAGGCAACAGGTTCGCGGAGAATACGTCGTTGTATCAAGGACTTAAAGGTCTTAAGCTCCTGATCGCGAAGTGGTTTGTCATGGTTTGTGTAAAGCTCTATCCGTTTTGTATGAAGGGCGTGAGCAAGCAGTACTTCCGCATCGGTCCGAGGTTGGTCTATTTCATGTGATTGGAAAGAGGTATTGGTCCACTGAAGGGTCTTAATAATGGTCCATGTCTCATCCACCATGAGTGCTTTCCGTGTTTTTACCTTTCCATTTCGCTATTATGGATGGATTCTGCCTGATAATGGGTTGTAAGGCTGTTGATGAGTTCTGTAAGATCACCCTGCAGAATACTCTCCAGCTTGTACAGGGTCAGACCTATACGGTGATCGGTTATGCGGCCCTGTGGAAAGTTGTAGGTCCGTATCCGTTCGCTTCGATCACCGGTTCCGACCTGAGTCTTTCGAGCTTCCGATATCTTGTCATCCTGTTCTTGCTGCATTTTGTCTAATAGACGTGCCCGCAGGACCTTTAATGCCTTTGCCTTGTTTTTGTGCTGTGATTTTTCATCCTGGCACGTAACCACCAGGCCGGTAGGGATATGCGTGATCCGTACTGCCGAGTCAGTGGTGTTGACGCTTTGGCCTCCGGGGCCGGACGCGCGATAAACATCTACCTTTATCTCATTGGGATCTATGTGAATATCGACCTCTTCGGCTTCCGGGAGAATAGCGACCGTAATGGCAGAAGTATGTATCCGTCCCTGAGACTCGGTAACCGGCACCCGCTGCACCCTGTGTACTCCGCTTTCATACTTTAGGCGACTGTAAACGTTTTTGCCTGCGATTAAGGCGATGATCTCTTTGAACCCGCCCACCCCGGTGATGTTTTGGCTCATAATTTCTACATTCCATCCCAGCTTTTCCGCATAAGAGCTGTACATCCTGAAAAGATCCGCCGCGAAGAGGCCGGCCTCATCGCCCCCGGTCCCTGCTCGAATTTCGAGTAAGATGTTTTTCTCGTCGTTGGGGTCTTTGGGTAATAGTAGTATTGTTAACTCGTGTTCCAATTGCTCTCGGCGATCGTTCAGCGCATGTATTTCCTCACGAGCCATTTCCTTGATTTCCGGGTCAGGATCTTTGAGAAGGTCTTTGCTGTCCTGAAGGTCTTCTTGGGTCCTTTTGAATTCCCTATAGGCGGCCACTATCTTACTAAGGTTGGAGTGTTCTTTAGAATATTTTCTGTAGCTTTCCTGATTTTTTATAATTTCGGGATCGCTTAACAGGGTTTCGATCTCTTGAAACCGGTCTTCAACCCCGTCTAATTTTTTAAACATATCGTATAGTTACTCCTACCAACACACATTACCCTAAAAACTATACGGCTTTATTATGGATTTGAATCGCCCGGCTCAGCGCTGCTATGGCAATTTCCAATTGATCGTCTGAAGGTTCACGCGTAGTCAGCTTTTGCATCCAGATCCCTGGAAGCGTGATCATGCGCACCAAAGGATTTTCCATCTTATTGCTGCTGTATTTTATAAATTCGTACGCTATGCCTGCTATTGGAAACATCAACAGTATCTTAAAACTGATGTGTATCATCTGCGTTACAATTTTTGGCAGCGCCGTAAACATAGGCACAAAAGGGAAGAGAATCGCAAAAAAAACAATGCTTATTAAAAGAACGATCAAGATAAAGGCAGTGCCGCATCGGGGATGAAGCGTAGAATGCTTTTTCGCGTTTTCAACGGTCAGTGACTCTCCAGCCTCATATGCATAAATAGATTTGTGTTCAGCTCCGTGATATTCAAATACGCGACGAATCTCTTTGGATAGAGAGATCAACCATATATAACCTATAAAAATTAGAATCTTAATGATTCCATCAATAATATGAAACAAAACATCCTCAACCCCCAATCGGCTCCCAAACAATTGGGAAACAAGTCCGCTCAGGAGATGGGGGAGGGCTACAAACAAAAAAAGCGCCAGCCCAAGCGCCAAGAAAATAGTAAAGAAAATAGACCACCCCCCGGGGGCGTCTTCTTCTTCATCAAAGGCCTGACTCGCGGAAAATGTAAGTGCTTGTATACCGTTTATAAGTGCCTCAAA
This sequence comes from Desulfobacterales bacterium, assembly GCA_030613165.1. Taxonomy (GTDB): domain Bacteria; phylum Desulfobacterota; class Desulfobacteria; order Desulfobacterales. Next base: position 1,869 of record JAUWMN010000149.1, on the reverse strand, counting down.
GATCGCTACCGAGCCTCGCAAAAAAGGCCACTTCAGGAAAGGGAGCTTCTCCGATATCGAACGCCATACATCTTCTTTGATGACAATGCTTCCATCGGGTTTGCGGACAGCTATGGTCATAGATTTTGGCGCCCGCATCATTACGCCTTCTATAACCGCCTGTCCTCCGACGTTGATTTTATTGGAACCCTCTGTAAGTGTTAGCATATATTAGGTTTTATACATCTTGTCCTGAAACTTGGCATATTTTCTTCTAAAACGTTCTATGCGGCCGGCAGTGTCTACTAACTTTTGCTGTCCGGTGAAAAAGGGATGGCACTTAGAGCAGATTTCGACTCGAATGTCCTTTTGAGTTGATCCTGTCTCAAAAACCGCGCCGCAGGCACACGTAACCTGTGTTTGGTAATATTTAGGGTGAATCTCTTTTTTCATGAAAGAACCTCCTGATATCAATAAAGCTTATTTTTTCTTATAGTCCCAAAACTTATTATATTTAATTTAAACTAATCAAAAAATCAACTAATAAACTTAATTTATATGGATTAAGCTTGTTGTTTAGAAAATCGGTTCGAGTTGGCACAAAACGGTTATTATAATATTTTATTGTAAATTTAAGATGTTAAGCCGATTGATAACAACATTTCACTCAAGCTGACGGCATTTTTTTCCGATAATAAATGTAACAGGTATAATTTTCCGTCCGGCTCATTTTTGCCTCGGGACAAAATTTACCATCCGAACATTTTGCGCCTGTTTGGAAGAGAAACTTGTGTTGTTTAAAAAATATTGGTCTGCAACTCTGTGCATGAAAGATAATTTTGATTCATGGTATATGGGGCAAAGGCAGTGATCCCCAAATTTTTGGATATGAGAAAATAAGACTTGAAAAAACAAAGCGGTAAATATAAACGAAGGGGGTGATATATAATGTTGATAGAATCTATCGGTGGTTCAAAAATTCTACAAGTCAAGGCGGATATTGATACTCGTCCTGAGAAGTTGGAATCTCAGAAAGAAACTGCGAAAACGGAAGAAGCGATCGTAAAGGAAAAGCAGGAGACGGTAGAGATTACCCAAGAGACGCTTGATGTGGTTGGCGAAAATTTCAAGATGCTTCACAATGTCGATCTTAACTTTTCAATCCACGAAGCTACTGGCCGTACTTTGGTGAAAGTGATTAATAGTGATACTGGTGAGACAGTGCGAGAAATTCCTCCGGAGCAGATCCTTAATCTTGCGGCAAAGATTGATGAAATGATAGGAATTCTGTTTGACCAGAAGGTCTGATACATGAAAGAAATAAATGGTGATGCCATCAGCATCTTGATCGTAGATGACGATAGATCTGTGGCAGAAGTATTAAGGGATCAAATAGCCCAGGAAGATATCGTTGTAGAAGTGTGCAGCAATGGCGCTGAAGCAACGGACACCATGAATAAACAGAACTTTGACCTGGTTATTACCGACCTTATGATGCCGAAGATCGGCGGGATAGGAGTGCTGCGCCACGCTAAAACGATCAATCCTGATGTTATTGTTATAATTATAACAGGATATGCTTCTCTGGAGACAGCTATCGAGGCTATCAGAGAGGGGGCATACGATTATATCAGGAAACCTTTTAAACTCCAGGAGCTGCAGATTGTAGTCAACAACGCTATTGACACGATAAGGTTGATTCGGGAAAATAGAAAGCTCTTGAAAGAGCTTGAAGATGTTTATCACCAATTGATGGTAATCAAAAAAGACCGGGAGACAGCACCCCGCGCCACTCCTGAAGCAGATGATAAGGAGGGAAACAGCCTCGCCTTTTATCCCCCCAATACCCCGGTTCCACATTATATGCAAAAATCAGGAGTAGGTGGAAGA
>JAUWMN010000195.1 GCA_030613165.1 Desulfobacterales bacterium | reverse complement strand
TATTTTTCTGGAAAAGGCGAGAAAAGAGGGTGTCTCGCCTCTTGTTTTTTTACGACTTTCTGAAACAGTCGGCGACGGTAGCTCAGTTCCGCCTGGTGTAATCGAAGATCTAAAAAAGGATTACTATACGACTGCTGCCCGTAATTCTCTTATTTTTAAAGAGCTTGGTAGAGATCTTGAAGCGTTTAATCATGCTGGAGTTGAGACGGTTGTCCTAAAAGGCGCGGCCTTGGCCGAAATGGTCTATAGGAATTTGGCCCTGAGATCGATGTCTGATGTCGATCTGTTGATAACGAAGGAAGACATTTATAACGTAGACCACATCTTAAAAAGGCTGGGCTACTATTCGCCGGACGCTCGAGGAATTGATCTCTGTGCTGTTCCCTCGGATTATCTTACAACATTAGCCTATATATCCTCTTCAAAGAATTCTCCGTGCTTTCATGTTCATTGGCATTTTGTTAATTCCACCATTCCCAACGATTCGTTAATAAGAAACATTTCCATGGCCAATATATGGCATGATGCGGATAAGGCGCACATTGCCGACGTGGACACATTAGTGATGGCGCCGCACCATCTTCTTATCCACCTTGCCGAGCATTCTCTCAGGGTCTCCCATTCGTTGAACAAACTCTGTTTTCTTTGTGATATCAATGAGGCGGTTGAGGCATATTGTGAAACAATAGACTGGGAAGAGTTGATAAGAGAGAGCAGACGATTCAGCCTTGGCTGGCTGGTCTATTTGCCCCTTTATTTTGCGGCAGAGTTTTTAAACACGAAAATTCCAAAAGAGGTTTTATTGAGGCTGAGACCGGAACGATTTAGTTTGTATGAAAAATTTTTCATCAAGTTGGTATCAAGCAATCGTAGATTTTCCGGATTAAGCTATCTCTTGCACCTTTCGAGCAATAAAGGAGTGTCTGAAAAGGGAAGGTTTGTTCTGAGGACTTTATTCCCGCCCTGCCATGTTATTGCCCAACGGTGCGGAATTTCACCAAAGAAAGTCGGGTTTATTTTTTACCTGCGCAGAATGAATGAAGTAGTCATGGCTTTTGCCAGGTCGATCCAAAAAATTTTAGGGACAGTGCCGTAAATTTATCCAAGAGGGACGTAAATAGTGTCGTATATTATAGAAGCGAATGGACTCTCAAAGTATTTTTCTCCGCGAATCACGCTGGTGAAAACGTTCAGACATATGTTTGGCGGGAGAGACGCCATTGTAGCCCTCGAGGACGTGTCTTTTACAATGAAAAAAGGTGAGATATTCGGGCTGATCGGACCAAACGGCGCGGGTAAAACTACTCTTTTGAAAATTTTGGCTACATTGATCCTTCCGAGCAAAGGACGCGTCCTCGTGGGTGGGCATGAAGTCGCTGCCGAGTCTATCGCGGTACGAAAATGTATCGGCCTGGTAAGTGGCGAGGAACGAAGTTTTTACTGGCGCATCAGCGGGAGGAAAAATTTGGAGTTTTTTGCTACGTTTTACAATCTCACGAAAAAATTAGCTCGAGACAGGATTGACAACTTGATTGAACTTCTTGGGATAGAAGCTCCGGACAGAATGGTCGGCAAGTATTCGTCCGGAATGAAGCAGCGGTTGTCGCTTGCAAGGGGTTTGCTGCATGATCCGTCTGTGCTCCTTATGGATGAACCCACAAAGAGTCTGGATCCCGGAAGCGCTGAAAAGCTTCGCAAGATTGTTAAGGAACATCTTTGCCTTAAAGAAAAGAAGACAATTATATGGGCCACTCATAACTTGCAGGAAGCAGAGACAGTTTGTGACCGGATCGGACTGATCAATCAGGGGCGGCTCGTTGCTGTGGGGACTGTGGACGAGTTGAGGGGAAAGGCCGGCTTAGGGAGTATGGCATCGCTTGAAGAGATATATGGGGTAATGAGTAATACTTAAGGGCATAGCGCATGGCGCAGAGCGCAAAGCGTTTGAGGAGATATATGGGTTTTTACAAGATATTTGCCTTTATAAAAAAATCGTTTTTTGTCCAGTGGAGTTATCGTCTGGCAATTTTTTTGGGTATCTTAGGCACCCTTGGCACATTGTTGACGTTTTATTTTATTGATAGGCTTTTTGGGTTTAGGATTGTTACTCACCTTGCTCCGTATGGAGTTAATTATTTTTCTTACGCACTGATTGGAATCGCCTTTTCCGGTTTTATCGGAACTTCGCTGGGGAAGGTCGCCGGGCAGATCAATCAAGAACAGGCGATGGGGACATTGGAGGCGCTATTGACAACCCCTACCCGGATCGAGACCCTGATTGCGGCGATGATTACATGGGATCTGGTATATGCTTTTGTTGAATTCGCTCTCTACATCATCCTGGGAATATTCTTATTCCGTATCGATTTTTCAAATATCAATATACTGTCCACCCTGGTCATCACGCTTCTGAGTATCGTGTCGTTTAATTCATTGAGCATTATTTCAGCGGGCTTTATTCTTGTATTCAAGAAAGGTGATCCGGTTTCATGGTTAATCAGCATCGCTTTTGAACTCTTGGGTGGAGTATATTTCCCTGTAACCGTTCTACCTGAATGGCTTCAGTCCATTGCCCACCTTTTCCCTATAACTTATGCAATCCGATCCGTGGAATTAGCGATTTATCAGGGGGCGACTCTAAAGGAGCTTTCTTCTGATATCTTTGCCCTTATCTTATTTTCGCTTTTTCTCCTTCCTGTGGGAATCTTAGTCCTCAAGTATGCCTTGAATCAGGCTAAACACGACGGCAGTCTGATTCAATATTGATGGCGTCGTAAAAAGTCCAATCTACTGCGTTGTAGTAGTTTTTCAGGCATTCGACATACCATATGTATGCCTTCATACCTGAAAAACTACTACGCCTTGTATATTGACCTTTTTACTTAGCCATCCTTTATCAAACTCAAGACTTTTTACGAGTTCATCAATATTAGGTCAGTGCATCGCCCCCGTTTTACCCTGAAAAAATCGCCTTTTATGGCGGATTTGCCTAATTTATTAAGATCATACAACCGATGGATAATATAGGCGCTCAACTGTCAGCAGCCTCCTATGAACTAATCAGGAGATTCTAAGGTGATATTAAATAATAAGTTGATAAAAATTTCAGCCATTTTTTTGGGTTTGTGTTTTATGGGGTGCGCTAACGGTCCGCACCCTATCCCGGTAAATGAATATAAAAAACAGTTTCGTGAAATCCCCACTCGAAGCGAGGAAATGCTTGAGGAAATTTCCAAGATGAGCCGTATAACGAGAAACCATGTATTTACTGAAGAATGGGGAGTTTCAGAATATATTATCGGACCGAGTGATGTTCTGGAGTTGACCTTTTGGGAAGGGGCGGAGCCGGTAAAGTACGAAACAACGGTCCGTTCGGACGGATGCATATCATATTATTTTCTGGATGATATCAAGGTGAGCGGGTTGACGCTGCGCCAGGTGGATCAAACGCTGACAGAACGTTTGCGTAAATACATTAGAAATGTTCGGATCGATGTGGCGGCGTTGAAATACAAAAGCAAAAGTGCGCTTCTTTTTGGGGAAATTAACATATTACAAGTGCAGACCGAACAATCAGGTCCTGGAAGATATCCCCTGAGCAGAAAGACGAGGGTATTAGATCTTATTGTAACGGCTGGTGGCGCCACCAAAGATTCTGATTTGAAAAAAGTTGAACTGGTACGCGGTGGGAAACGGTATTCCTTAAATCTTTATGACGCCATGTTCAGGGGAGATATGACGCACAACGTTATAATAGACGATGGAGATGTGGTTACCGTTCCGGAACTCCCTGAATTGGGAGAACGTATATATGTGTTCGGTGAGGTGAATAATGAGGGAATCTATCCTTATGAAGAGACCTATGACTTGCTTGCCGCTATAGCAAGGGCCGGAGGATGCACAAACATAGCGGTTGAAGATGATATCAAGATCATAAGGGGATACGGGGAGGGAAAGCCGGTAGTATTGTCGGCAAGTCTCGATGATATCTTAAAAAAGGGGGATATTTCCCAGAATGTTCATCTTATAGACGGAGACGTCGTCTATGTTCCGAGAACAGTGATTGGAGATCTCAATGAGTTCATTCGCAATACCACTCCTCTCCTCGATTACCTATTATATCCGAGAACGTACCGAGACGCTTACTAGTGTCGTGTCATGTATCAAGTGTTTGATGTGAAAGAAAGCAGAGTACCACCAATGTCATTCCCGCGTTCGCGGGAATGACGGTCATTTTTGCGACATTACATAGATGACAGGACACTAGTTTTCGTTCGGGCACTA